>CACAXN010000010.1 GCA_902536455.1 uncultured Prochlorococcus sp. | reverse complement strand
TTATTTCAAAATAAGCACTTTCAGTAAGCAAGTTAACAGAAACATTTTCAATACCATCAGAATTATTCAATATTTTTTCAACAGTACTAACACAGCCTCCGCACTTCATTCCTGTGACGCTTAACTGAATGCTCTCCATATTTTTCACGATAGAAGCAAATTAATGCTTAACTTTATATTTAACTATAATAATAAATGTAATAGACTTTTTAAAAAGTTATTTTTTAAATTACTATATTAATTTTATTAGATTTTGAGCAGTGCCAAGTAATCAAAACAGAGACAATTTTATTGATAAAGCTTTTACTGTAATTGCTGAATCTATTGTAAAAATAATGCCAATCGCTGATAAAGAAAAAAAGGCATATATTTATTATAGAGATGGCTTAGCTGCACAAAATAATGGGGATTATTCGGAAGCATTAGATTATTATAAAGAGAGCCTATTGCTTGAAGAAAATAAAATTGATAGGGGTGAGACTTTAAAAAATATGGCAATTATATATATGAGTAACGGTGAAGAGGATTTGTCTATTGAAACTTATGAAAAAGCATTAGTTGAAAATCCCAAACAGCCATCATGCTTGAAAAATATAGGTTTAATTTATGAAAAAAGGGGAAGATATGCTGAGCAAAATGGTGATTTAGATCAGAGAGATATTTGGTTTGATAAAGCTGCTGAAGTCTGGTCTAAAGCAGTGAGACTTTATCCAGGTGGGTATCTAGATATTGAGAATTGGTTGAAAAACTCAGGCAGAAGCTCAATTGATATGTACCTTTGATTTTTTTATTTTAATAAAGAATAATCAACTGCTTCTTTAATATTGGATATCTCTTTGATATTTATTAAATTTTGAAAATTATTATTGAGTTCTTCCTCTAGTTTTGGCACAACGATATTTTTGATCCCTAGTCTTACAGCTTCTTCTATCTTTGTCCGCAAGTTATTCGATTTTCTAACCTGACCGCTTAAACCCAATTCCCCAATAAATGAACTACTTGCCAAAGGAGGAATATTTTTCAAACTCGATAAAATTGATATTGCTACACCTAAGTCTGATGATGGATCATTAATCTCAAAACCCCCACCAGTAGCTATATAACAATCAAATTCAGATAATTTTATCCCTACGTGTTTTTCAATAACCGCTAGAATTTGATGCAATCTATTTATGCTTATTCCAGTTGTAGTACGTCTTGGGTTGCTGTAGAAAGTTTTATTTACCAGTGCTTGTATATCAACTGCTAATGGTCGAGTGCCTTCATTTGTAATCGTAGTTGTCACACCTGTAATGTTTTCTTTATTTGTAAAAATTGAACTAGGGTTTTTTATCTCTCGTAAACCCTCTTCAAGCATTTCAAAAATGCCAATCTCGAAGGTTGATCCAAATCGATTTTTTATACTTCTCAGTAATCTATGTGAGGAAATATTATCTCCTTCAAAGTTTATTACTGTATCAACTAAATGCTCTAGAGTTTTAGGGCCCGCTAAAGCACCATCTTTGGTTACATGACCAATTATTAGAAGAGCAATATTATTGTCTTTGGCAAGATTTTGCAATTCAGATGAACATTCTCTAACTTGAGAAACCGATCCTGGAGAACTTTGCATTTCATGATTATAGATGGCTTGAATACTATCAATAATTGCGAAACTTGGATTTACACGTTTGATCTCTTCAATAATTTGGGATAAATTGGTTTCTGCAAAAATTTGTAAATCAGTACTGTTTTGATTTAATCTTTCCCATCTAATTTTTACTTGTTCTAAAGATTCTTCTGCAGTTATATATAAAACTTTCTCATTAAGAGATATTTTTCCTGCTGATTGAAGAACTATTGTGCTTTTACCTATACCTGGTTCTCCTCCTAGTAAAACAACAGATCCAGGTACTATTCCACCTCCTAGCACTCGATCAAATTCTCTAAAACCACTTGTAAATCTTGATATTTTTTTTGATGAAATCTCTTTAAAAGGTATAGATTTTTTATTATTTTTTATATTTTTTATTTCTTGATATTTAGATCTCTTAGTTTTTATTTCTTCAACAATGGAATTCCATGAGTTGCAATTTAGGCATCTACCGAAGTATTGAGAAGTTTCAGATCCGCAATTCTGACAAATAAAAGTAGATAATTTGCTAGACATTTAGTCTCTGAATGAAGTAATGGAACTAGAATGTTTGGGATATTGCCCCTCTACAAGTTAGATTAGGTTAATAATAAATTCTCTTACTGATTAGCTAATAGAAACAAATGGCTCTATCTAGTCAAACTAAAGAAACTATACTTGTCGCAGATGACGAGGCAAGTATTAGAAGAATTCTGGAGACACGTCTCTCCATGATTGGCTACAAAGTTGTAACTGCAAGTGATGGCAAAGAAGCACTAAAGTTATTTAAAGATTATGAACCTGATTTAGTAGTACTTGATGTCATGATGCCAAAACTAGATGGTTATGGAGTTTGTCAAGAGTTAAGGAAAGATTCTGATGTCCCAATTGTTATGTTAACTGCATTAGGAGATGTTGCAGATAGGATAACAGGTTTAGAATTAGGAGCTGATGATTACGTAGTAAAACCATTCAGTCCAAAGGAGTTAGAAGCTAGAATTAGGTGCGTTCTTAGAAGAATCGACAAAGAGCAAATTCCTGGAATGCCTAATTCAGGATTAATTTTGGTTACGGATATAAAAATTGATACAAATCGAAGACAAGTTTTTAAAAGTGATGAGAGAATTAGATTAACTGGTATGGAATTTAGTCTCTTAGAGCTTTTGGTGAGTAGGTCAGGAGAGCCGTTTAGTAGAGGAGAGATTTTGAAAGAAGTTTGGGGATATACTCCCGAGAGGCATGTAGATACAAGAGTTGTCGATGTTCATATATCAAGATTAAGATCCAAACTAGAGGCTGATCCAGCAAATCCAGAATTGATATTGACAGCAAGGGGTACAGGATATCTTTTTCAACGGATTGTCGATATTGCTCCCTTTGATGGTAAATAAATGGGGAAAGAAACAGCGCAAAAAATTAACAAGCCCAGAGCTATTAGAAGATTAGTAATTTGGTATAAAAGAAATTCGGCTGTGACTTCTATAGTTGGTACTGCTGCTAGTTCTGCAGCAACGGCTAGTAATGTTGCGGGTAATATGGTTTCTGGTGCTGGAACAGTAGTAACTACAGCAAGTAATGTTGCAGGTAATGTTGCAGGTAATGTAGTTTCAAGTGCTGAATCTGTTGTTAATACTGCTAGTAGTGTAGTTTCAAATGCTAGTTCAATAGCTAAAAATACATTACAGCCATTAGTTTTTGATCCATTAAAAAGATTACAAAATAACGATAATATTTTAGATAGGGTGGAGGAATCTCAATCTAAAAGAATTTGGATCGCAGTTGATGGGATGGGTGGAGATTATGCTCCTGGTCCAATTCTTGAGGGTTGCTTAGAAGCAATTAGTAGATTTCCAATAAATATAAAGTTTGTCGGCAAAATTGAAAAAGTTAAAGATGCAGCAGAAAAAATTGGTTTAGCAGAATTATTAGAAAATGAAATAGATAATAATCGTCTTGAATTAATTGATAGTGGAGAGCCTATTGGGATGAACGAAGAAGCTACCGCAGTTAGAAAAAGGAAAAATGCAAGTATAAACGTTGCAATGGATTTAGTGAGAAATAATAAAGCTGAAGCTGTCTACTCAGCGGGTAATTCAGGAGCCATGATGGCTTCTGCCATATTTAGAATTGGGAGATTGAAAGGGATTGATAGACCAGCTATAGGAGCATTGTTTCCAACAAGGGATCAAACTCGCCCGGTATTAGTTTTAGATGTAGGTGCAAATACTGATTGTAAGCCATCTTATCTGCATCAATTTGCTCTTCTAGGTAATATTTATGCAAAAGATGTCCTACAAGTAAAAAAACCAAGAATTGGCCTTTTAAATATTGGAGAAGAAGAATGTAAAGGTAACGATTTATCCCTAAAAACATTTGAATTATTATCTTCTGAAAAAAGTTTTGATTTTGGAGGTAATTGTGAAGGGCGAGATGTATTATCAGGGAGTTTCGATGTAGTAGTTTGTGATGGATTTACTGGAAATATATTATTGAAATTTCTTGAATCTGTGGGAGGAGTTTTATTAGATATTTTAAGATCTGAGCTACCACGTGGAAGGCGGGGGAAAGTTGGTTCAGCTTTTTTAAAAAGTAATCTACTCAGAATTAAGAAAAGGTTAGATCATGCTGAACATGGAGGAGCTTTATTACTTGGAGTAAATGGTATTTGCGTTATTGGTCATGGAAGTAGCAAATCTTTATCAGTAGTTAGTGCTCTTCGCTTGGCTCATTCTGCAGTAAATCATGGTGTTATGGACAATTTAAAGCAATTGCAAAAGCTTCAAGTTTTAAATTCATAAAACATATTGAGTCAAATTTATGTTTGACTAATATAAGTAACTAAAAATTTCTTTTGGAAGGAATAAATTTTAATCAGATTGGAGTGTCGTTCAAGGGAAGCGGAAGTTATGTACCTTATCAAATTCTAACCAATCAAAAAATTAGTCAAAAGGTTGATACAAGCAATGAATGGATAAAATCTAGAACTGGCATTTCTGAGAGGAGAATCTCTAGCGTAGAAGATAATGTTACTGAGATGGGTTATAAGGCTGCTCTAACTGCTATAGAAATGGCTAATTGGGATATTAAAACGATTGATTTGATTCTTTTAGCTACTTCTACTCCGCATGATTTATTTGGCTCAGCCCCATCCATTCAAGCTAAATTAGGGGCAGCTAATGCTGTAGCTTTCGATTTAACTGCAGCTTGTAGTGGTTTTTTATTTGCCTTAATAACAGCCTCACAATTTTTAAAAGGGGGTAGTTTTAAAAGAGCTATTGTTATTGGAGCAGATCAATTATCAAGTTTTGTTGATTGGAACGATAGAAGAAGTTGTATTCTCTTTGGAGATGGTGCCGGTGCATTAGCAATTGAAGCCACAAATGAATTTGATAATTTTATAGGTTTTGATATGAGAACTGATGGGGAAAGGGGTTCTTTTCTTAATCTTCCATCAAAAAAGAATAAGGATTCAATAGTTGATGAAATTGACTTTTTAAGTGGAGGTTTTTCTCCAATTCAGATGAATGGTCAGGAAGTTTATAAATTCGCAGTTAAAGAAGTGCCCCTAATTCTTGAAAAGTTGTTGAAAAAAATGAAATATAATTCTCATCAAGTTGATTGGCTCTTGCTGCATCAAGCTAATCAAAGAATATTAGATTCTGTAGGAGAGAGGTTAAAAATTCCCAGAGAAAAGATTCTTAGTAATTTAGAAAAATATGGCAATACTTCAGCAGCAACAATTCCACTAATGATGGATGAGGCTGTAAGAGATTATAGAATTAAACAAAATGATATTATTGCTACAAGTGGTTTCGGTGCTGGGTTAAGTTGGGGAGCAGCCCTAATTAAATGGGGTTAAAAACAAAGTAGGAACATTATGACAGTTGCATGGGTATTCCCTGGACAGGGTTCGCAAAAAATTGGAATGGCAAAACAAATTGAAAATTTGCCGAGCACAAAAGAAAGGTTTAGTTATGCTTCTGAGATATTTGAGAGAAATTTATTTGAAATTTGCGAGTTAAATTCTGATCCAACAAATCCTCTTAGTGATTTGAATAATACAAGAAATACACAAATCTGTCTTTTTTTGGTTGAATCAATTTTATTAGATGCCTTAAAAGAAAATGGTTTTACACCAACTTATGTTGCTGGTCATAGTCTGGGAGAAATAACTGCATTATATTGTGCGGATGTTTTTTCATTCGAAGACTGCGTATCACTAATAAAAGTAAGATCTCAATTAATGGTAAATGCTGGGCAAGGATCTATGGCAGCAGTAATTGGTTTTGATAGAAATGAACTTGATTTAATAGTCAAAAAAAGTGAAGATGTTGTAATTGCTAATGATAATAGCTCTTCCCAAGTTGTCTTATCAGGATCTAATGAACAGTTAGACAATTTATCGAAAGAAATTTCTTGTAAAAGATTCCTAAAATTAAATGTTTCAGGTGCATTCCATTCACCATTTATGGATGAGCCTGCAGTTAAATTTTCTGAGTATTTAAAACAGATTAAGTTTAAAAATCCTTCTTTCCCAGTAATAAGTAATTATGAACCTTCATTATGTGATGATCCTGATGAGCTTAAAACTAGATTGGAAAATCAAATGTCTCATGGCGTAAGGTGGAGAGAAACTATGGATTTAATGGCAAAAGATAATGATCTTCATTTTGTTGAAGTTGGCCCATCAAATGTGCTTAGCGGCTTAGCAAAAAGACATATGAAAGATATAAAAATTTCTCAAATTTCATCTTCTAATCAAATAAATTATTAATCAAGTATGAAAAATGATGTTTTTCAAAAATTAATTTATCTATTTGTTAGCCAACTTTTTGTACTACCAATTTATAAATTTTTATTTAGAGGTAATCTAATAGGCAGAGAAAATATTCCGCAAAAAAATTCTTTTATAATGGTTTCTAACCATGGTTCTTTGCTTGACCCTCCTTTGTTAGGACATGCTCTTGGACGTAATATATCTTTCATGGCTAAGGCAGAGCTATTTAAAGTACCTTTACTTGGGTTTATAATCAAGGCTTGTGGAGCTTATCCTGTAAAAAGAGGAATTGTTGATAAAAATACCATTAAAACAGCATGTAAAAAATTATCAAATGATAATTGTATTGGAATATTTATTGATGGTACGCGTCAAAAAAATGGTCGAGTGAATAAGCCCAAACAAGGCGCAGCATTATTAGCCTTTAAAAATCAAAAATTATTATTGCCTGTTGCAATAGTTAATTCTCATAGACTAATAAGATTTAAATTTTTTATTCCTTTTTTTTCAAAAATAGTTATTAAAGTGGGAAAACCTGTTCAACCTCCAAAGAGTTCATCAAGAGATGATCTGAATTCTTTAACAATGTATCTTCAAGATAAAATTAATAATTTGATTGGATGAATATTTAGTTAATTGGAGAAATAGGGTAAAGAGGCAAAACTTTTCTCCAGGAATCTAAATTTGAATTTAATAAATTTTTATTTGCTAAGTTTAATAGTTCTTTTAAATCTTCTTTATCATCATAATTAGCCTCAAAAGTAAGTTCTTTACTATCAAGTTCTTTGACAACTTTTGGTAAAACTGTTTCTCGAATGACAAGATCCGAGGAGTTTTTTTCTTTATGATAAATTTCATATTTACCTGCAATTAAACCCTTTCGTTTTAATTTTTTGTAAATCCAGAATGATTTTTTGTTTCTAAAGATATTATTTTTTTGTGCAATTCTTTTTGCCATTATTTCAAATGAACTAAAACTGTCTAGGGGACAATTTATTTGTTGTGAGATAGTTCTTGCTAAAACTACAATAAGTCGTGAAGCATTAAAATTTGCTGGCCCTATGCTGACAGATAACTTATTTATTTTTTTTAAATTTTCTTTGGAAATGAATTTGTTTAGATCATTAATTAAGTTGTTGCAAAGGTCATTATCAAATTTTTTGATAAATAATTCATCAGATTCAAGGGTATTGTTTTTTCTATACCCAAAGCCAAAAGAATTATCTGTGCTATGAATCACTAATGTAGGGTAATTTTCTCTTTGTCGGAGTTTATTTGTCATTTATTACCTTAAGCAGGTAATTGCATACCTGGATTACACTTAGACCATTTACCAAATTCATTTTCAAAACTTTCACAAGATTGAACATCCCAATCAGTTTTATAATCACCATTATTGTCTTTCACTATATTTACATGAATGAATGGTTTTTTTGCTTTAAAATCAGGTAGATCACAAATATGATCAACACCATGATTATTCTCAACATCATGATATGTGATACATCTATCAACCCATTTACAGTTGATGCAAATGCACATAATTAATAAACAAAATGAAAAGTAGCTTTCACACAGATCATACACTAATAATTGATGAATTAGAAACAAGTATAAAATTTCATAATTTGGATTTAATATTAGGTTTTTTACCTAAAGGATCATATTTGGTTGGTGGTTACATTAGAGACATTGTTTTGGGAAGAGAAAATGAAAAGGTAGATGTTGATATTGTGGTACCTTTAAATGCAATTGAAATTGGAAAAAAGATTGCAGATAATATTGGATCAAAATTTATAATTTTAGATGAAAAAAGAGAAGTAGTAAGAATTATTCTTAATCATATTTATATTGATATTGCTAATCAGGTCTCACCTTCGATAGAGGGAGATTTATCTTCTCGAGACTTTTCGATTAATTCAATTGCTTTTTTATTTGATAAGAGGTGTTTGGTTGATCCATTAAATGGTGTTAAAGATCTAGAGATTTCTTTGCTTAGAACTCATTCTGAAGACAATATATTAAATGATCCTTTACGAATATTAAGATGTTTTCGATTTGTTTCAGAATTGAATTTTAAAGTTGATCTTAATTTAATTACTTTCATTAAAAAAAATAAAGGGAAATTATATCTTGTTGCTAAAGAGAGAATTAATAATGAAATTCAGAAAATAGTTCATGGGGCAAATGCTCTTGATGCAGTCTTGTTGATAAAAAAATTAAATATATTTGCCACTGATAATTTATCTGAAGATTCTTTTTTCTTGGATTTAGAGAAAATTAATTATGTAGAACTTAATCAGGATGAAAAAGAAAAATTTTTACCATCATTTTTTATTGCTCAAATTTTAGATGTTATATCTTTAGAGAAACTTAAATTTAGTAAAGCTGAAATTGCAAAAACTAAGTTATTAAGAAAATGGCACTTTTTATTGGAGAAAAAAAATATCGCTCAATTAACTGAATCAGATAGATTTGCCTTACATAAAGAATTAGAGATGTTTCTTCCAACTTTTATGTTTCATTTACCTCAAAACTTGCGATTAAATTGGCTTTGTAGATGGCGTGACAGTGATGACAAATTATTTCATCCTTCAAACTTACTTAATGGTGAAGTAATAAAAAAAAATTTAAAAATAAAGGATGGGCCTATCTTAGGAGAGCTGTTACAGTATCTTTCTCAGGAACTTGCTTATAAGAGATTAAATAATTTTGATGAAGCTATTTACAAAGCAAAGCGATGGATTGAACAAAATGCACCAAAATGTGATTAAATACACATAGCTTAGTTTTGTTTAGAAGTTTAGACTTCAAAATCATTTTTTTAAAATTTATGAGCATTCGTATTTACATTGGCAACTTACCACAAGGATTTAATCCAAAAGAATTTGATACACTTTTAAAGACAGTTTCTGATTCGATTAGATTTAAAGCAGTTTTAGATAAGGAAACTAGGGAATGCAGGGGTTTTGGTTTTGCAACAGCTAATAATGAAGATAATGCTAATTTATTAATTCAAAAGTTAAACGGTTTTGAATTTAATGGTTCTAAATTAAGAGTAGAGCTATCAGAAAAAAAAGATTCTGCTTCAAATAAAAAAAATGGTGGAAAATTAAATAAAAATAAGAAGAGGAAAGACTTTAAGAAAATAGTTCATAGTGATGCTCCTAACCTTGAAGCTCCTGATCCAAGATGGGCAGGAGAATTATCAAAATTGAAAGATTTATTGGCTAATCAAAAGACGCCTGCCTAGTTACTTATTACTTGATTCGAGAAATTAAAAAAGATATTGGAATCTCAAGAGCTTTTACTGAATTTTTTACAAAAGCCCTATTATTAAAGACATCATAATCTAATCTTTCAATAGAATCTAATATTCCTCTGTAAAGACGTAAAGAAGTCCATACTGGCCATCTTGCGTCAGAAGATAGCCACTTAATACCATCTTCAGACTTTTGGAACCATTCGCGAGCTCTTGTTAATTGAAAGTTCATTAGTTCTTTCCATTGCTTGTTTATTTTTCCTTTTAAAAGTTCTTCTTCAGAATAATTAAATTTTTTAATATCCGCTTGCGGGAGATAAATTCTTCCTCTGTGTCTATCTTCTCCTACATCTCTCAATATATTTGTTAATTGATTTGCAATTCCTAGAGCTATAGCTGCTTCAGAGGGGTCAGGCTTGGCACTCCATGGGGCTGATGTATAAGCACTATCAATCCCCATTACATTTTGAGTCATTAATCCAACAGTCCCAGCAACTCGATAACAATAGAGTTTTAATTCATCAAAATCTTTGTATCTAAATTTATTCAGATCCATTCTCTGGCCATCTATCATGTCTAAATAAGGTTGAATACTTTGTGGATATTTCTCGATGGTATCTAATAAAACTGAATCTAATTCAGATTTAATATTCCCTTTAAATACATTTTTAGTATTTTCTTCCCATTCATCTAAATTGTCTGAAAGCTCATCTTGCGATTTAGTTGAGGCTTCTACGCTATCCATTATTTCATCTGTTCTTCTACACCATACATAGATAGCCCAAATAGCTTTTCTTTTTTCTTGAGGCAATAGAAGAGTTCCCAAGTAAAAGGTTTTAGCCCATTGTTGAGTTTCTTTTCGGCATATCTCGTATGCTTGGTCTAGTTGAGAAATTGAATTTTGCAAAAAGTTTTAGCTAAATTTTAGGGTTTTAAACGTTATGAAGAGACATTTTGAGGAGTTTTGGCGAACTCCTTATTTATTGATTCTGCGCATAATTTACCACTTAAAACAGCACCTTCCATAGATGCTAAATATTTTTGCATTGTATAATCACCAGCTAAGAAAAAGTTTTTTATAGGGGATTTTTGACTAGGTCTGAACTCTTGACATCCAGGAACTGCCTTATATACGGATCTTGGAGTTTTAACTACTTTATATTTTCTTAATTTTGTCTTATCTTCACCCGTGAAATGTGTTGGGAATAATTTCTTCAACTCTTCCATAGTTGCATCAATGATGTCTTGATCGCTCCTACTAATCCAATCTTTTGCTGGTGCGAAAACTAATTCAAGCATTGATCTATTTGGATCTTCGTATTCTTTACAAGTAATACTCATATCTGCGTAAACACTGAGAAGTGGTGATCTGCTAAATAGTAGATGGTCGATATCTGTTAATTTTTTGTCAAACCATAAGTGGATATTAATGACTGGCACACCATTTAAACCATCTAATTTAGAAAATGCATCTAACCCTTTCCACTGTTTAGGGATCATTAATTTGAAGAGATCTACAGGCATTGCACTTACATAAGCATCAGCTGTTAGCTCTTTCTTTTCGTTTTTATCTAAAGAGGAAATAGTAAAACTTTTAACAGTGCTGTCTTCATTAAGGTTGATTTGCCTTAATGGACTATTCATGTGAACTTCTCCACCACGAGCAGTAATATAATCAACCATTGGCTGGCAAAGTCTTTCTGGAGGAGCTCCGTCAAGGAATGCCATTTTTGAACCATTTTTTTCTTGTAAAAATCTGTTTAATGCTGTTAATAAAACTGTAGATGATATTTCATCCGGCCCAATGAAATTAAGAGCTTTACTCATCGCTATAAAAACTTCATCATTAACTCTTTCGGGTATATTGTGCTCTTTCAGCCAATCTGTCCATGATTTTGTATCGCATTTATCTAAGTACTTTTGGCCTCTTAACATTGCAGGCACTAAACCTAATCCAAATAGAATCTTTTCATTCCATGAAAGCATATCATTGTTGCTTAGTATTGCTGAAACTCCATTAACGGGAGCAGGGATATCTGGAAAGTCGAATCTACTGTAAGTTCCAGGCTCTGATGGCTGATTAAAAATCATTGAATGACTTTTCCATTGGAGTCTATCTTCAATATCTAGTTCCTTAAAAAGTTGCAACATGTTTGGGTAAGCTCCAAAAAATATATGCAACCCAGTTTCATACCAATCTCCATCTTCGTCTTTCCATGCGGCGACTTTCCCACCTAAAACATCCCTGGCTTCAAGTAAAATTGGGATGTGTCCATTATCGACCAAGTATTTAGCGCAAGATAAACCCGCTAATCCAGCACCAGCAATTACAACTCGCATTATTAAATCAAGAAATAAATTAACACTTACTAATAAGCTACATTAAAGTTAGAACATAATAGTTTTTTTCGTTGATTATTTCGTAAAATTATGGAAAAGATGCTTTTAAAATCGACTACTAGACATGTAAGAATTTTTACTGCCGAAGTGGTAGATGAAGAATTAAAGTTTCATCCCAATAAACTAACTCTTGATTTAGATCCCGATAACGAATTTATTTGGAACGAAGATTCTCTAAACAAAATAAATGAAAAATTCAATAAATTAATAAAAGAGAGAGCAGGAAAGGATTTAGATGATTATGAACTTCGAAAAATTGGATCAGAAATTGAAGGTTTAATTAAAATTTTGCTTCAAAATGGTCAGCTTAGCTATAACCCTGATTGTAGAGTAATGAATTTTTCAATGGGTTTACCAAAGACAAATGAGGTGTTGTGAATAGATCATCCTCAAATAGAAGGCCAAGGAGAGGCTCAAATAGAAGTTATTATCCCCCAAATCCAAGGGACGCTGATTCGTATGGTCAAAGAAACAATAGATTGCCTGCTTCTTCAGAACAAAAGATCAACTTTAGTACAGGAACCATTGCTGTACTTGCTGGAGTACTAATTTTAGGAGTTGGTATTGGGAGCGCTATTACCAGTACAACAGATGGCGGGCAGGGAAATATAGCAAGTCAACAACAATTAGATATGGCTGTTCCAGACCCTGAATTTTGCAGACAATGGGGAGCTAGTGCTTTTGTAATTGATGTTGAAATGTATACGACTCTAAATCCATCTACGAGTTTTGTAACGCAACCAGCTCTTCAGCCAGGGTGTGTGATAAGAAGAGAGAATTGGACAGTGTTACAAAAACAGGGCGCAATTAGTAATGAAGATGTAAGAGAATGTAAGCAAAGGATGAATACTTTTGCTTATATTGGTTCTATAAGGGATAAGCCAATAGTTAAGTGCGTTTATCAGACTGATGTAAATGAGAATAAATTCATAATAAAAGGCGATGGACAAGCCGAAGACGGGGGGGTAGGTATTAATAAAGAAGCAATTCAGTTTTGATAAAAATTATATATCTCTCAAAGGGCTATCTAAACTAGCAAATTGTGGAAGAATGTTTTTCTTAAATACTTCTGATACTCTTGATGTATATCTTGACGGATTAGTAATTAATTTAAGTTCTCTTTTAACCTCTAAATCAGCAACAAATGCTTTGTGGATTGTTCCAGCCGATAATTCTCTTTCGATAGAAACAACAGGTAAAAAGGAAGCTCCTAAACCTGATTGAACTGCATTCTTGATTGCTTCAAGAGAGTTAAGTTCCATCTCAATTTTTAATCTTTGAATATCAAGCCCAGAATCTTGGAGAAGTTTGTCAACAACTTTTCTTGTTGTAGATTGTGAGTCTAATGTTACAAAATTTAATTTGTATAAGTCTTCTTTTAGAAGCTCTTTTTTGTTCGAAAGTGGATGTTTAGATGGTAAAACTAATGCCAATTCATCAGTGGCATATGGAATTACTTGTAGCAAATTTTCCAAATCTCCAGGTAATTGTCCGCCAATAATAGCTAAGTCAATTTGTCCATTGGCGACACTCCAACCAGTTCTTCTAGTACTATGTACTTGAAGTTGAACAGATACATCAGGGTATTTTTGTCTGAATAGTCCTATCATTCTCGGCATTAAATAGGTGCCCGTTGTTTGGCTCGCTCCAATGACAAGAGTCCCACCTTTTAAGCTATTTAAATCTTCAATAGCTTTGCAAGCTTCGTCGCATTGATTCAAAATTCGTTCACAATATTCAAGTAATAGTCTCCCTGCTTCAGTCAATAGAGCCTTCCTACCACCTCTGTCGAAAATTGTGATTTCAAGTTGTTTTTCTAAATTTTGTATTTGTAAACTCACGGCAGGCTGGGTTACATATAAGAGATCTGCAGCTTTTTTAAAACTTCCTTGAGCTGCTATAGCTTTTAATATTCTTAATTGGTCGAGTGTAAATGGTAATTCTGGCATCTATTATGCCTACAATTTCTTATAATTCTAATGCTTAAGAGTATTCTTGTTAAGAACAAAAATTATTTAAACAATCTAAATATATGGAGACTCATAAAACTTCCCTAATTATCTTACTTTTGATATTGATTTTTGCGGTAATTCATAGTGGGGGAGCTGCTTTAAGAATTAAAGCAGAATCTATTATGGGTCCGAGATTATGGCGGTTATGTTTTGTTTTTTTAAGTTTGCCATCTGCAATTATTTTAATTAGTTATTTTTTGGCTCATAGATATGACGGGATCAGATTATGGAATTTACAGGGCAATAATTTTGTTTTTATGGTCGTTTGGTTCTTAACTGCAATAAGTTTTTTATTTTTATATCCCGCTACTTACAATTTGCTAGAAATTCCTTCGGTTTTAAAACCTAAAGTCCGCATTTATGGAACTGGGATAATGCGAATCACAAGACATCCGCAAGCATTTGGTCAGATAATTTGGTGTTTTGCTCATACTTTATGGATTGGTACATCATTCACATTAGTAACCTCTATTGGCTTAGTTTTGCATCATCTTTTTGCGATCTGGCATGGCGACAAGAGATTAGAAAATAGATTTGGAGAAGAATTTGAAAATTTTAAAAAAAATACTTCTATAATCCCCTTCATGGCAATACTTGAGGGGAGGCAAGAATTTAAGATTAAAGAATTTTTCAGGTTATCTCAATTTGGTATATTAATTGCAATAGCAGTACTTTGGTGGTCTCATCAATATATAAATATTGCTGTTAAAACATTTAATTCATCATTTTTGTCTGAATTTTTCAATTGACAGTTAAAATCAAAATATAATTTATTTAAAAAATGCCACAAGCTTCAGAAATTGCCTGGTTAATACCCGTTTTCCCACTTATTGGAGCAGTGCTTTCTGGCTTAGGACTAATAAGCATCAACAAGAAAATTAATAATTCAAGAGAAATTGTTTCTGTAGGTCTGATTTCTTTCGTTGGGATTTCTGCGGTAATTAGTTACAAAGCTTTAATTGAACAAGTTAATGGTTACCAAGCAGTGGAAAAATTATTTGTTTGGGCCAATGCTGGGGATTTCACAATTCCAATGGGATTTGTACTTGATCCTTTGGGGAGTGTCATGCTTGCGTTAGTAACTACAATAACTTTGCTGGTAATGATTTACTCTCATGGTTACATGGCGCATGACAAAGGTTATGTCAGATTTTTTACATATTTAGCATTATTTAGTAGTTCAATGATGGGATTAATAGTTAGTCCGAATTTATTAGAAATTTATGTTTTTTGGGAATTAGTTGGGATGTGTTCTTATTTATTGGTTGGTTTTTGGTATGACAGGGATGGCGCTGCACACGCTGCACAAAAAGCATTTGTAGTTAATAGAGTGGGCGATTTTGGGTTATTACTAGGAATTCTTGGACTATTTTGGGCAACTAATAGTTTTGATTTTAATGAAATAGCTACTGGAATTTCTCAATCAATATCAGATAATTCTATACCAATTTGGGCTGCCTTATTACTTTGTTTTTTAGTTTTTTTAGGGCCAATGGCTAAATCTGCTCAGTTTCCTCTTCATGTGTGGTTACCTGATGCAATGGAAGGACCGACACCTATTTCTGCACTTATCCATGCTGCAACAATGGTTGCAGCAGGAATATTTCTTGTAGCAAGACTTCAACCTTTGTATTCAATATTCCCCTCTATTCAGTTCATTATTGCTTTAGTTGGCACTATTACTTGTTTTTTAGGTGCCTCTATAGCTTTGACCCAAATGGATTTAAAAAAAGGTTTAGCGTATAGCACAGTTTCTCAGCTTGGGTATATGATGCTCGCAATGGGTTGTGGAGCACCAGTAGCAGGAATTTTTCATTTAGTTACTCATGCTTGCTTTAAAGCAATGCTATTTTTGGGATCTGGTTCAGTAATACATGCTATGGAAGAAGTAGTTGGCCATCAGCCTGTGTTAGCTCAAGATATGAGATTGATGGGCGGTTTAAGAAAAAAAATGCCATATACATCAACAACTTTTTTAATAGGATGTGTAGCAATTAGTGGAATTCCTCCATTGGCAGGTTTTTGGAGTAAAGACGAGATACTCGGAAATGCTTTTATATCATTTCCTGCTTTTTGGTTCATAGGACTTCTAACAGCTGGTATGACTGCTTTCTATATGTTTAGGCTTTATTTCTTGACATTTGAAGGAGATTTCAGAGGGGAGAATAAAGAATTGCAAAAAGAGCTTCTAATAGCCTCTAAAACAAACCTAGATGAAGAAAATGAAGAAGAGCATGAGGAACATGGCTCTATTCATGAGTCACCCTGGTCAATGACATTTCCTTTGGTATTTCTAGCTGTACCGTCTGTAATTATCGGTTTTATGGGACTTCCTTGGGATAGCAAAATTGCAAATTTACTGGATCCTGAAGAAGCAGAGACTGCCGCAAAAGCCTTCGAATTAAAAGAATTTTTGCCTTTAGCACTTGCGTCAGTTCTTATTGCATCGGCTGGAATCATTATTGCTTATCAGGCATATTTTGTGAAAAAAATTAATTTATCAGTTTTATTTGCCGAAAAGTTTCCTAGCATCAACCGATTTCTATCCAATAAATGGTATCTAGATGATATTAATGAAAAACTTTTTGTTAAAGGTAGTAGAAAACTTGCTAAGGAAGTTTTAGAGGTCGATTCTAAGGTTGTTGATGGCGTCGTAAATCTTACTGGACTTGTAACTTTAGGTAGTGGAGAAGGTTTAAAATATTTTGAGACTGGTAGGGCGCAATTTTATGCGCTTATTGTTTTTGGAGGTGTAATTTTACTAGTTGCTATATTTGGTTTTCAATCTCCTCAAGTTTCTTAATTACAATTGTGTGTCTTCACTGTCCATTGGGGTGAAAAAATACAGAAAATTTCTAGACTTTATTTAAGATAAATTTCTTATTAAATTGAGTACTTATTTTTATACACATTTTGAGTCACAAATGTTCGGAACTTTGGGAGCTGGATTGTCTAATTTTCCATGGTTATCTGCTTCAATTTTATTCCCAATTGGTAGTTCATTTGTGATACCTTTTTTCCCAGATAAAGGGGATGGCAAAGAAGTGAGATGGTTTGCATTGTCTATTGCATTAATAACTTTTTTAATAACTGTAGGTTCATATATAAATGGCTTTGATATTAGTAATGAAAATGTTCAACTTAAAGAAAATATTAGTTGGCTCCCCGATTTAGGTCTTACTTGGTCTGTTGGCGCTGATGGCATGTCAATGCCTTTGATATTATTGACTAGTTTTATAACTGCTTTAGCAGTTCTTGCTGCATGGCCAGTCAAGTTCAAACCAAAGTTATTTTTCTTTTTGATATTGGTTATGGATGGTGGGCAAATCGCTGTTTTTGCCGTCCAAGATATGCTTTTATTCTTTCTAACTTGGGAACTTGAGTTAATTCCCGTTTATTTATTACTGGCTATATGGGGTGGCAAAAATAGACAATATGCAGCAACAAAATTCATTATTTATACAGCTGGCAGTTCTATCTTCATTCTTCTTGCAGCGTTAGCAATGGGTTTCTATGGTACAGAAATTCCCAACTTTGAGTTTTCTCACTTGGCAGCTCAAGATTTTAGTCAAAAATTCCAAATATTATGTTACATAGGGCTATTAATTGCATTTGGTGTGAAACTACCAATAGTACCCCTTCATACTTGGCTACCAGATGCTCATGGAGAGGCTACAGCTCCTGTTCATATGCTTTTAGCAGGAATTTTATTAAAGATGGGAGGATATGCTCTTTTAAGATTTAATGCACAATTATTACCCGTTGCTCATGCTCAATTTGCCCCATTATTAATAGTTCTAGGGGTAGTCAATATAATTTATGCTGCATTAACTTCTTTTGCTCAAAGAAATCTTAAAAGAAAAATTGCATACAGTTCGATAAGTCATATGGGTTTTGTTCTTATTGGTATAGGGAGTTTTAGTAGCCTTGGAACAAGCGGAGCTATGCTCCAAATGGTTAGTCATGGATTAATAGGTGCAAGTTTATTTTTTCTTGTTGGCGCCACCTATGACAGGACAAAGACTCTTAAACTTGATGAAATGAGTGGTGTAGGACAAAAAATGAGAATTATGTTTGCCTTATGGACTGCTTGCTCCTTGGCTTCTCTGGCTTTGCCAGGTATGAGTGGATTTGTTTCCGAATTGATGGTATTTACAGGTTTTGTTACTGATGAAGTGTACACTCTTCCCTTTAGGGTGGTGATGGCCTCTTTAGCTGCTATCGGTGTAATACTTACTCCTATTTATCTACTTTCAATGTTACGAGAAATTTTCTTTGGTAAAGAAAATCCTAAATTACTTGAAGAACGAAAACTTATAGATGCAGAGCCAAGGGAAGTTTATATTATTGCTTGTTTACTTTTACCGATTATTGGAATAGGTTTGTACCCAAGATTAGTTACTGAAAGTTACATTGCATCTATCAATAATCTGGTCGATAGAGATTTAACTGCAGTTAAAGGTGCTGTAAAAACAAATATTTTTGCAGGGACTAAAAAAAATGAACTCCTAAAAGCTCCAACAATATGATTTTTTAAATTAATGCAATATTGTTTGGCAATAAATCATTAAGAAGATATCTTATGGAAAGATATTTTCAATTTTAAGATACCTAATTTAAATTCTATTGATAGTCAACAATTGGGACCTAGATTGTTGATTAAGTTTCTTCAAGATGCTGCAGGTAAAGGTGATCTTGATCCATGGGATATTGATGTAATAAGTGTAATAGATAGCTTTTTAGAGCAATATTCACAAACTTTTGGAAGAAAGTCAAATAGCCATAATTCATACCATAAGGATTTATCTGAGACCAGTGAGGCTTTTTTTGCTGCTTCCGTACTAGTAAATTTAAAGGCTCAAGTTTTAGAATCTGATGTTTTCAAAGAAAATTCTTCAGATTTTGAAGATGATTTGTATATGGATGATCAAGATTGGATTGATCAAGAATTTGATGTTCCAAAATACCCTGAAAAATATCTGAGGAGAAGATCAATAGCTCAACCAATTCTTAAACGTACAACAACTCTGGGAGAACTGGTAAGTCAGTTAGAGTCTATTGCTGAAGTTATTGAAACCCAAGATCTTCTGCTTATGAAGAGAAAAAGAAATAAAAAATATTCTGATAGGGCTTTGATTTCTCACGTGAAATCATTAGCGCATCGCGAGAAACTACCAGAAACTACTAAAGCATTAGGTAAATTTATTGATGGGTGGGAAAAAGCATTACAGTGGACAGATTTTGAATATTTAGTTGAGAAATGGCAAACAGTTGTAAAAAATGATTTGGATAAAGATCGTCTTGGTGTCTTTTGGGCTTTATTATTTTTATCATCTGAAAACAAAATTGAAATTAAACAAATTAATTCTTTATACGGCCCAATTCAAATTAAAAGAATAATTCCTGATGGAGGTTTAGCTCAATTACCTATAGAAAATCTTGAGGTAAACAATACCTATCCTTCCGCTGTTTAGAAGCTTAATATTAATAGCGTATAATCTTTAAAAAGAGGTTTTGAATTTATGAAGGCAATGATACTTGCTGCAGGTAAAGGTACACGTGTTCAGCCAATTACTCATATTATTCCAAAACCAATGATACCGATTCTACAAAAACCTGTAATGGAGTTTCTTTTAGAACTTCTAAAAGAGCACGGCTTTAAAGAAATAATGGTTAATGTTTCTCACCTCGCGGAAGAAATTGAAAATTACTTTCGAGATGGTCAAAGATTTGGTGTGGAGATAGCATATAGTTTTGAGGGTAGAATTGAAGATGGAGAATTAATTGGAGATGCTTTAGGTTCAGCAGGAGGATTAAAAAAAATTCAAGATTTTCAAAAATTCTTTGATGAAACATTTGTTGTACTATGTGGTGATGCATTAGTGGACTTAGATTTGACTGAAGCAGTTAAAAAACATAAGGAAAAGGGAGCAATTGCAAGTTTAATAACAAAAAAAGTAACTAGAGATCAGGTATCAAGTTATGGCGTAGTTGTCTCAGATAATAATGGGAGAATAAAGGCTTTTCAAGAAAAGCCATCTGTAGATAAAGCTTTAGGTGACTCTATAAATACAGGTATATACCTTTTTGAACCTGAGATTTTTAATTACATACCATCAGGAGAAAAATTTGATATTGGTGCTGATCTCTTCCCTAAGCTTGTTGAATTGGATTTGCCATTTTTTGCACTTCCAATGGATTTCGAATGGGTAGATATTGGAAAAGTTCCTGATTATTGGAGTGCTATTCGTAATGTATTACAAGGTAAGGTAAGACAAGTAGAGATACCTGGCAAAGAAATTAAACCTGGAGTTTTTACGGGATTAAATGTTGCCGCCAATTGGGATGCAGTTAATATTACAGGGCCAGTATACATAGGTGGAATGACAAGAATAGAAGATGGTGCAACAATTATCGGACCTGCAATGATTGGCCCAAGTTGCTGTATTTCCGAAGGTGCAACAATTGATAATTCAATTATTTTTGATTATTCCAAAATCGGAAAAGGTGTTCGACTTGTAGATAAATTAGTATTTGGTCGTTACTGTGTGGACAAAAACGGAGACCACTTCGATTTACAAGATGCATCTCTGGACTGGTTGATAACTGATTCTAGAAGATCTGATATGACTGAGCCATCTCCTCAGCAGAAGGCAATGGCGGAATTATTAGGTACTGATTTGATTAATATTCCAGATTAAGATCTGCTTTTTCAAGAATTTCAGGAATTAAGTGTTCCGCCTTAACAGCCATTAAATGAACGCCGTTCGCGATTTTAAAAAAGTTTTGGGCTTGTTCAGCTGCAATTTGAATACCCATTTCTAGTGGGTTTTTGGCATTTTTTAGACGATTTAATATATTTTCAGGTATGTTTGCACCAGGGACGTATTTATTTATAAAGAGAGCATTTTTGTAAGACTTTAATAGGAATACCCCTGCAATTACAGGAATATCAAGGGGTTTGGCGATTGTTTCGCAAAAATTTATTAAATTTTCTTTTTCCATAATCATTTGAGTCTGAATGAATTGAGCACCAGCCTCTTTCTTCTTTCTAATTCTGTTTTCTAAACTTCTTTGATTTTTGCAACTTGGATCTGCAGCAGCTCCTGCATATATAAATGTTTTTTTATCGGGAAGTTCTCCAAAAGTAGGATCAATTCCTTTATTAAAGGCCTGAATTTGTTGAAGCAATCTTACTGACTCAAACTGGTGAACTGCTTTTGCATCTTGTTGATCCCCAGCTTTTACTGAATCACCTGTGATACATAAAATGTTTTTAATTCCTAAAGCATTTGCTCCAAGAATGTCAGATTGTAAAGCAATTTTATTACGATCTCTGCAAGATATTTGCATTATTGGTTCTATCCCATTTTCCAGTAGTAGTTTGGACATTGCCAAGCTGCACATTCTCATTACAGCCCTGCTTCCGTCGGTAATGTTAACAGCATGTACCTTATCTTTCAGAAGTTGTGCTATCTTAAGAGATCTTACGGGGTCTCCACCTCTAGGCGGCATTAATTCTGCCGTTATTACCTTGGATTTTTTTTCTAAAGTCTGCTGAAGTTTTGATTTCAATTGCTTTTGTTTCCTAATTGGTTAACAAGTGTAGTGAGATTGCTAAACTTAATTAATATAAAAAAGGAACTGTTTAAATGCAAATGGTTGAAGAAGAAGTAAACAACATTGATATGATGGGTCTCTCAACAAGAGAGATGGAAATCATTGATCTCGTAGCTGATGGGCTTACAAATCAAGAAATTGCCGTCAAACTAACTATTAGTAAAAGAACTGTTGATAATCATGTAAGTAATATGTTTACAAAAACAGGTTCAAAAAATAGAGTAGCGCTTTTGAATTGGGCAATGGATAATGGAAAGATTTGTAGAGACGGATTTAATTGTTGTTCTCTCCCAGACTCTGATCAAGATTAGTACCTATTACTTTTTTTTTATCATTAGCTAAATCCATTAAACAATAATTAGTAGAGCCTAATTCGAAGAGTTCAGCATATGCAATGCACGCATCTTTGTCTGAATCAACAAATCTCAATATTCCTTCCTTGTCGTAAAGTCCATACATTTGAAGAAAAGAAAATCTGTTACTTAAATATAAAGAGAATATAAAGGATAATTGGTTTCTTTGACTAGTTATTTTTGAAAGTTGTCTAATATTTCTAACACCATTCTGAAAAAGGTTTGTTAGCAAGACTGAAATTAGAGTAATGTCTCAGCCCAGTAATTTCTTTTGATATAAAAGATGGAAGACTGAAATTTTCCTTTTCACTGGAAAGTTCAATTTCAGCAATTTCAAGTGGATAATTTTTTTCTTTAAAACAGTCTATAATCCAATATTTTTTTTCAACTTCTAAATAAAATCTTTCTTTTTTTATAATATTTGAAAGATTTGACATTATCGTTTCGCCATCTTCTCTTGGAATGGAGTATTCAAATTCAAAGTTGCTAAAGCTTTCGATATGTTTTTTGAGTGCAATTTTATAATCTTTGCCTGTAAACCTTATTCTAAGAATCCAATCATCTGAACTTTTTGATAAGTATCCTTGTTCAATAGAGATTTTTTTTGTGATAAATTTTTTCCAATTATTATTTTTTATAAGAAATCGTCTTTCTATTTCTAAGGCCATTTAATTTTTTGGAGATAAATCGCCTTTCCAATCTAGTTTTTTTATTAAAGTATTGTAATAGTTAGCGCTTTTTTTAAACTTTATTATTTTGCAGGGTGACCCCCCTTTTTTGATCTCACAATAATAATTTTCCTTAATAGTCATACATCTTGAACCGTCTCTCCATAATTTAATTTCTCCTTTACTTTTTTTTACTGGTTTAATGATCACCTTACTTGTATTAGGAATAACGATTGGTCTACTAGCTAAACTCATAGGGCATATAGGGTTAATTATCATTGCATCTATACTAGGATGTACTATTGGACCACCAGCAGCCATTGAGTATGCTGTTGAGCCAGTAGATGTAGATATAATCAGACCATCACCTTTATATTCATTTACCTTCTCATTATCGATTTCGATTTGTATTTGGTTAGTAGGGGAAATATCCTCTTCAACGGATTTAAAATAAAAATCATTTAATGCATCAAAGCTTTTGATAATTTTTTTTTCAGGATTCTTTCCATTAATACAAATATCACAATTTAATCTATTCCTAAAATCAATTATATATTCTTTGTTTTCAAGAATTTTAATAAAAGATTTGTCAAATAAAAAATCTTTTTCTTGAGTAAGAAAACCCAAATTACCGCCAATATTAATGCTCAATAAAGGAATATCATAAGCTGATAACGCATTTGCACATTTTAGGAAAGTTCCATCACCACCAAGAACTATTCCAACATTTGGTTGAAATTCTGAATTACAAATACATTTTTCAATTTGATCTTCATGAAAATCGCTTTCAATTCTTATTGAATTAATATTTTTAGCTCTTAGGGCTTCTTCACAGAATTTAGATGCCTCTAGAGCAATAGAGCTATCCGATCTATATACAATAAGCACTAATGAAAGTTTCATTTAGTGGTTTTACCATTTTAATAAATTAAAACTTTCCATATCTACAGTTACCCTATTCCTATAAAGAGACAATAAAATAGCTAATCCAACTGCTGCTTCTGCGGCAGCAACAGTAATCACAAAAATTGTAAAAACTTGTCCTTGAATTAAATTATTATCAACATAGGAAGAAAATGCCATTAAGTTTATATTTACTGCATTGAGCATTAACTCAATGCTCATAAGAACCCTTACAGCATTTCTGCTATTTAATAATCCCCAAATCCCAATACAGAATAGTGCTGAAGATACTATTAAAAATGCTTGAATAGGAATTGATTCTAAACTCATCATAAGGAAGGTAAAAAGTTAATTTTTATTCGTAAGTAATGGTTCTGATGATTTTTCAATTAATTCTTGATCAACAGGTAATCCAGTGGAAATATCCTTACTCATTACATCTCTTCTAGCTAAAACAATAGCTCCAATCATTGCCATTAAAAGTAAAACAGAGGCGACTTCAAATGGAAGTAAATAATCACTGAATAGATGTTCTCCTATTCTGATAGTTGATTCTTCTCCTATAGAGTTTTGAGGACTTGATAGGCTCCATACATTAGTCAAGTCAACTCTTATTAAAAGGCTTAGAAGAGTTAAACATATTGATGTTGATATGATTCTTCTCGATTTAATGTCGTTGATGGGCTTTAAATCTTCTTTTTTATTTACTAGCATTATTGCAAAGATTATTAATACATTAACTGCACCCACATAAACTAAAACTTGTGCTGCAGCAACGAAACTTGCATTTAAAAGAAGATATAATCCTGCAACACTCATGAAAACCCCCCCTAGAAGAAAGGCAGAATAAACAATACTTTCGAGCAAAACAACACCAAGTGCTCCAATAAGGACAACTAAAGATAAAACTGTAAAACAAATTATTTGAGTTGTTATTGCAATGGACATAAATTAATGTAAATTAATTATTTGGATTAGAAACTTTATTTTTATTTTCATTGGATTTAGGTCTCATCCAATCATAGACTTCTTCAGGTAATTTACCAACTCTAGTATCCGAAGCTGGGATTTCATGAGGGTCCATGACACCTTTAGGAAGATAGGTAAGTTCTCTAAGAGGTTTAACTGAAGGATCTGTGGTGACGTTAGTGGGAAGTCTACCAAGTGCAACATTATCAAAATTTAGATTATGTCTGTCAAAAGTAGCTAATTCATATTCTTCAGTCATTGATAAACAATTAGTTGGGCAATATTCAACACAATTTCCGCAAAATATACAAACTCCAAAATCTATAGAATAATTTCTAAGTTCCTTTTTTTTGGTTTCTTTATTCATTACCCAATCAACAACTGGTAGATTTATGGGGCATACCCTCACGCAAACTTCACATGCAATACATTTATCAAATTCATAATGTATTCTTCCCCTATATCTTTCAGAAGGTATTAATTTTTCATATGGATATTGGACAGTAACAGGTCTTCTTCGAAGATGATCAAAAGTTACTGATAAGCCATTATATAAATATTTGCCAGCATTAAACGCTTCTTTGATATAGGTATTTATTTGTTGAAGGAAATTTTTCATTTTGAAGAATTTACTCTTTTAGGTTATTTTAGTGGATTAATTTTGAATTTAAGTATTTTTACTTAAATTTAACCACCAAAGAATTGCGGAAAAGCAAGTTTTAATCCTGCAGTTATCAAAAGATTAGCAAGAGAAATTGGAAGAAGAAACTTCCATCCTAGATCTAATAGTTGATCTATTCTTACTCTAGGAGTTGTCCAACGTAATAATATTGCAATGAAAACTAAAAGATATGCTTTCAATACAGTCATTACAATTCCTATTGATGCAGTGAAAACTTGTATGAAGGGTGCATTAATGGGCAAATTTAGAAACTTAGCAATTAATTCAACTGGAATAGGAAAACCCCATCCCCCCAAATAAAGTATTGATACCAATAAAGCTGAAAGGATTAAATTAATGTAACTACCAAGGTAGAACAACGCGAATTTCATCCCTGCATATTCAGTTTGATATCCTGCAACTAATTCTTCTTCAGCTTCAGGTAAGTCAAATGGGAGTCTTTCACATTCTGCAAGGGCACATATCCAAAAGACTATAAAACCAACTGGTTGTCTCCAAATATTCCAACTTAGGATTCCAGCACCACTTTGTTGGTTGACAATGTCAATGGTACTTAGAGAATTTGTCATCAACACAATAGCCAGTACAGATAATGCTAAAGGTATTTCATAACTTATTGATTGAGCTGCTGCTCTTAATCCTCCTAATAATGAATATTTATTATTTGATGCATATCCGCTCATAAGAAGACCAATTGGCTGGATACTGCTTAAAGCGATCCATAGGAAGATTCCGATACCAACGTTACTTATTAAAAGGTTTTGTCCAAAAGGAACAATTAGCCAGGAGAGAATTACTGGGACAAGAACTAATATAGGTCCTGCAGTAAATAGAATCCCATCTGCTTTATCTGGAATAATATCTTCTTTGACAAGTAACTTAAGGCCGTCTGCAATCGGTTGGAGTACTCCAAGTGCTCCTGCATATTCGGGGCCTATTCTTTGTTGAGCAGCAGCAGATATTTTTCTTTCAAGCCAAACTGTTACTAAAACGCCAACAACTGCTGCTACTAAAACCAAAAGCATAGGTAGAGGGAGCCAAACTATATGAGCGATTTCACTAGAAAGGCCAAAACCTTTTAAGAATTCATTAAAACTATATTCGAGATCTATTCCGTATTCCAAAATTTTTTAGTTATTTACCTAATACATTAACTCTTCACAAACAATATGTGTGTTTTTTATGAAAAGCTGCAAATATTATTCTCTATTTTCTAGGCTGATCCAATCTCTTGGTGCAGAACCGGTATAGATTTGTGATGGTCTAAAAATTCTATTTGCTCCAAGTTGCTCTCTCCAATGAGCTAACCAACCTGCAACTCTAGATATGGCAAAAATTGGAGTAAATAAATCACGAGGAATACCAAGTTTTCTGTAAACAAGACCAGAATAAAAGTCAACGTTTGGGAATATACCCTTGGGGCCAAGTCTTGGTATTGCCTCTGCCTCAAGTGATTTAGCAACTTCATACATTTCATCTGCTCCAAATCTAATAAAAAGCTCTTCTGCCAGTTTTTGTAGAATAATTGCTCTTGGATCTTTGACTTTATATTCTCTATGACCGAAGCCCATTATCTTACTTTTATTTTTTATCGCGTTATCTAAAAAAGACGCAGCATTTTCTGATGTTTTAATTTCTTCTAACATTGCAATCACATCTTCGTTTGCTCCTCCATGAAGCGGGCCAGCAAGAGTTCCTACTGCAGATGCAATGACAGCATATGGGTCTGTAAGAGTGCTCGCAGTAACTCTTGCACTAAATGTACTCGCATTTAAACTATGCTCTGCATGTAGAATTAAACATCTATCAAAAACTTTTGCAGCTATAGGATCTTGTTCTTTTTCAGTCAGCATGTAAAGAAAGTTTGAAGAGTAAGTTAAATCATCACGAGGTTGAATAGGGTCTTGTCCTTTTCTAATAAGTTGAAATGCAGCAATCATAGTGGGTATTTTTGCTATTAGTCTTATTACTGCGTTGTAAATGTAATTAGGATCATCTATTGCTCTACGTGAATAAAAAAGCCCCAAAGAAGCCGCGCTAGATTGAAGAGCGTCCATAGGATGACCTGTCGCAGGGAAACATTTCATCATATCTCTGACTCTAAAACTTAACCTTCGATGCATCTGAACTTCTTGTTCAAAATCTCTAAGTTGAGTAGCTGTAGGCAATTCACCCCAAATCAATAGATAAGCAGTTTCTAAAAAACTGCTTTTTTTAGATAGTTCCTCAATGGAGTAGCCTCTGTACAATAATTTACCTTTGTTGCCGTCAATATCACAGATAGATGAATTAGTAACTGGGACACCCTCTAATCCTGGTTTTAAAATTAGTTTGTTGTTATCCAATTTCTTAATTCAATATTAAATACTTATAGATTAAAGATAGTCAAATAATTTTTAATTAACCACAAGTTATTAATTTCACAAGAATTCACATTGATTGTGTTTGAAGCTTTTTTAAATAACTTTAATTTAAAGAATTTTTAATATTGTTTCTGTATAAATAATTGGATTTTTTTCAGGAATAGCTTGCCTTATTATTTCTATAGATTCTTCATTTGATATTTTTAAAATATTTCTAATGAGAAAATTAAGATCATGCAAATCAGAAAAATATTCAATTTTATTAGAATTGCCGTCTTTGATATCTACTTTTGTATAAAGCAAAGAAGATTTATCTTTATTACTTTTTAGGTTAAAAAATTTTTTTGATATTGTCTCTAGTTTTTTACTATCAATTAGATAATTACTTATGATTTGTAAACCTCCTGATTCTATGGAATAGATATTTTCATAAGTTAATTGTTTTATTACATCTTCTTTTTCTTCAAGAATATTCTTCGAATATATCGAGTAAATATCTTCATTTTGTTTTAAAGTATATTTATTGAAATCTTTTAATTTTTTCAAAGCCCTTAAATCAAATTGATCTTTATTATTTTTTTCAAATGTAATAAGCCAATCTTTATTTGAATTAATAATTAAAATGTTTTGATTATCATTCTGATTAAACTCTTCAAAAAAATTGAGTTCAAAATCATTTATTAAAGGTTTTAGATATTTTTCAAAATTTTTTATATCACTAAAAATTGAAACTTCAGGATTATCTTCATTCTTATTCTCTTTATTTATTAGCTTATCGTAAGTATGAACATCAATATTTTTTTTATTATTTAGTAAATATGATTTTAAAATTAGATTTTTATTTTTTAAGTCAAATGTTGTAGCTATAATGTCCTCATTATAAACAGTAAAAATTTCTTTATTAAAAAATATACTTTCCCCAAATTTCTTTGTGAATAATATATTTTTTTGATTTTTGAGTCCAAAAAGTTCTCCCTCATATTGAAATTTTTTTTCTTTAAAAGCATTACTAGAGTTAATACTATTTTTGATCAATTTTTTATCTGATGAAGCAATTATATAATTATCGTCTGTTCTGTATATATAGTTAAGGAAATTTATTTTGTTTTCTCTATTAATTGAAATTATCTCATCAATCTGATCAATTTTATTAGGCAAATTTAATAAATCATCTATTGTTTTTTCTGGCTTAATTTTAAAAATAATCAAAATATCATCTTTAAGCTTTTTATTATTTTCAAAAGTTGAGATTATAAGTTCATTATTATAGATATCCTCTAGTTTATTGTTGCCTAGATCTATTCCTAAGTAATCTAATATAGAGTCTTTTATTAAAACAAAGTTATCTTTATTTGTTGGATTTTTATCCTTTTCATTATTATAAACAATATTAAAACTATCTAAATTTGAAATAAATAATAATTTATTGTTTTCAGGTATATATTTTATGATACTTAGTTGATCAATATTTGTACTTTGCTCCTTATTTTTATTAGGAGATAGTTTTTTAAAACTAAAAAAAAGTAATAAAGATAAAAATAATATTATTGCTACTACTCTAAGTTTCATTATCAAAGTTTATTTTTATTTTTAACAATAAACTTCCTACTGCAACTTAATTTATTAAATTGTAAATAACACATAATTTATCCTATAAATTGGGAAGTTATCCAAAATCTATAAATGCTTCTAGTCTCAATGATTGGTTTAATTCTGAGAAAGAAGATCCAGTCCTGATTGATGTAAGAGAGCAGTCAGAGCTTGAACTGGCTCGTTTCTCAAAAGAATTTATACATATACCAATTAGTAAAGTCACATCTGAATATGTTGAAGAAATATTTGCTGGTTTATTAGATAGAGAAATAGTAGTTACCTGTCATGCAGGAATAAGAAGTTATAACTTTTCTCAATGGTGCTTGGATAATAATATTGTGAGCGAAATATGGAATTTGGAGGAGGGCATTGATGGATGGAGTAGATATATTGACCGATCAATACCAAGGTATTGATTAAATATCTAATGAAGATGCAACAGTATTAACATCTTTGTCGCCTCTTCCAGAGCAATTGATAACTATATGAGTATCTTTTTCAAGAGTAGGGCATAATTTATCCAACCAAGCAAAGGCATGGGAAGTTTCAAGTGCAGGTATAATTCCTTCTAGTTCACTAACAAGTTTTAAAGCGTCTAAAGCTTCTTGATCTGTGACTGATCCATATTCTGCTCTACCTATATCTTTTAAATGGCTATGTTCAGGTCCTACTCCAGGGTAATCTAAACCTGCACTTATTGAGTGAGCTTCTTGTACTTGACCATTATCATCTTGCAAGAGAAGACTCATTGATCCATGCAAAATTCCAACTGATCCTTTAGTGATAGTGGCAGCATGTTTGTCAGTATCAACTCCGCTTCCTGCGGCTTCAACTCCAATAAGACGCACAGAAGTTTCTTTAACAAAAGGATGGAAAAGCCCCATTGCATTTGATCCCCCACCTACACAAGCAAGCAAAATATCGGGCAAAGATCCAAATGATTCCAAACATTGTTTTTTAGTTTCTTCGCCTATAACTGCATGAAAATCTCGCACAATCTTTGGGAAAGGGTGTGGGCCAGCAACAGATCCTAAAATGTAGTGTGTGGTTTCGACATTAGAAACCCAATCTCTAATGGCTTCACTAGTGGCATCCTTAAGTGTTGCAGTTCCAGAATTTACAACTTTAACTTCAGCTCCTAGAAGTTTCATTCTGAAAACGTTAAGGGATTGCCTTTTTATGTCTTCAGCGCCCATGTAGATAATACATTTTAAGCCAAATCTCGCACAAACAGTAGCAGTAGCAACTCCATGCTGACCTGCTCCAGTTTCTGCAATTATTCTTTTTTTGCCCATTCTTATTGCCAGTAAAGCTTGTCCAAGGGCATTATTAATTTTATGAGCCCCAGTATGATTTAAATCTTCTCTTTTAAGCCATATTCTAGGAGTTGCTTGTTTAGTTTTGTAATGTTCAGTAAGTCTTTTGGCTTCATAAAGTGGTGTTTCTCTTCCTACATAAGTCTTAAGTAGATGATTTAATTCTTCTACAAAAAGTTTATCTTTCCATGCATTAGATGCAGCTGTTTCAAGCTCAAAAAGAGCAGGCATTAGCGTTTCAGGAACATATTGACCACCATATTTTCCAAATCTTCCCTCTTTGGAGGGTTGATTTAAAGCGTCATTTTTATAGTTTGAATCTTTGTGAGAAAATGTACTTACCACTTTTTCTATAGAATAAGTATTAACTAACTATAGATTATATTGAAAATAATGGGAAAAAAGAATTGGATCGAATTTGATAATCAAGAAAAAAAGTCTGAAGAAACAACTAAGGTAGATACTGTTAATAAAAGATCAAAAATAAAAATTTTAAAACAAAAAAAAGGTAAAAAGGGAAAGACTGTAACTTTAATTAGAAGTTTAGGCATTGAGGATGAAATCTTATTAAAAGAATTACTAAAAAAAATTAAAGTTTTTTGTGGGACTGGAGGAACATTGATTGATAGAAATATCCAGTTACAGGGTGATATGGTATTGAAATCAATTGAGTTTCTTCGTAAAGAGGGATTTCATAATTTATGAAGCAAGGGTTAGGATAGGTTTTTAATTTTTATGATGCAAAAAATGAAAGAACAAGATCAAACAAAGTCAACCAATATAAAGTGGCACAACTTAACTATTGGTAGAGAAAAATTAGAGAAAATGAGAGGTCATAAAGGTATGGTTATTTGGTTTACAGGTTTATCTGGTTCTGGTAAAAGTACTTTGGCCAACGCTTTAAATGAAGTTTTACACTTAGATGGTTTTTCGACTTATGTGTTGGATGGAGATAATATTAGACACGGTTTGTGTAAAGATCTTGGTTTTTCGGATGAAGATAGAGAAGAAAATATAAGAAGAATTGGCGAAGTTGCGAATTTATTTATGAATGCTGGGATAATAACTATTACAGCATTCGTTTCGCCATTTATTAGTGATAGAGATAAGGTGAAAAAAATTATTGGATCTAAGGATTTTATTGAAGTTTATTGTTCTGCTGATATCACAGTTTGCGAAAATAGGGATACTAAAGGTCTCTATAAGAAAGCTCGTTTGGGTGAAATTAGGGAATTTACAGGGATTTCTAGTCCATATGAAGCTCCTCATAATCCCGAAATTGTTGTTGATACAGGTTCGTTAGATTTAAATGATTCTGTTGAAAAAGTTATTAACTACCTTAAAAAAGAAAACTTTCTTAACAAGGCCTAATAGAAAAATATTAGTTCATTTATTTTGAAGATAATTGTCAGGTCCAATAGTTGATAACTTATTATTTTTATTTCTTACCTGTGTATGTAGATTTTCTCTGAACTCTTTTAAATTTTTCTTAATAGATTCATCAAATAAACTGATCATCTCTATTGCCAATAATCCAGCATTCTGTCCTCCATTAATTGCAACTGTTGCAACTGGAATTCCAGAGGGCATTTGAACTATTGATAAAAGAGAGTCAATTCCCTTCAGTGTCTTACTCTCAACTGGTACTCCAATTACAGGAATGCAAGTTATGGATGCCAGCATTCCTGGAAGATGAGCAGCACCCCCTGCACCGGCAATTATTACTTTTATGTTTTCTGATTCTGCATTTTTTGCATATTCCATCATTTCAATAGGTGTTCGATGTGCAGAAAGTATACAAACTTCAGTTTTTATTCTAAATTCTCTTAAAATATCAATTGCTGGTTTCAATGTATTTAGATCTGAATCACTACCCATTACGACAGCAATCTTATAAATATCTTTAGAATTCAATTCTGACAAAATAACAAATCAATTCTTTCCTATAATGGCGCGCAATTAATTTGGCGCCAGTTAGTTAGTATGAAAAGAATAAATTTTCATAGCATATCATGACGTCAAATAAGATCTTCGAAAAAAGTGAAGTCAGGGAGTATTTTAATGGTACTGGCTTTGAAAGATGGAATAAAATTTATAGCAAATCTGATGAAATTAATACAGTTCAGAAAAATATTAGGAAAGGACATCAAAAAACTGTAGATGATGTAGTCTCATACATCAAAAATTATCCTGAACTAACAAAAAAAAGTTATTGTGATGCAGGCTGTGGTGTAGGAAGTCTTTCCATACCTTTACTAAGACTCGGTATAAAAGAACTACAGATGAGCGATATCTCTTCTGAAATGATTAAAGAAACAAAAAAACGCATTCTTGAATTAGGTTTGAATCAAAGTAAAATAAAGTATGAAGTCTGTGATCTGGAAAAATTAAAAGGATTATTTGATATTGTGGTTTGTTTGGATGTATTTATTCATTATCCTCAACCGGTCGCAGAAGAAATGGTTCAACATCTATGCGATTTAAGCAAAGAAAAACTAATCGTTAGCTTTGCTCCTTACACCCCAGTTCTTGCTGTTCTAAAAAATATTGGAAAATTATTTCCTGGGCCAAGTAAAACTACAAGAGCATATACTTTGAAAGAAAAGGGAATTATTAATGCTGCTAAAGAAAGAGGATTTAAAGTTGTTAAAAAGAAATTAAATCAAGCTCCTTTTTATTTTTCAAAACTAATTGAATTCGAAAAAATTAAATAATTTATTTTACTAAATGATTTTCAAGTGCATAACGAACTAATTCTGTTCGGCTAGATGTACTTGTCTTGATAAAAAGTCTACTAACATATTTCTCAACATTTCTAATAGAGGTTTCAAGCTGTCTTGCAATTTCTTTGTTCATCAGTCCCTCTGCTACTAGTTGAAGCACACTTGCTTCTCTAGGAGTAAAACTAGGAAGATTTATTTTATTTTCTGGATTAGTCTGGTTTTGGTCTGTGAGCATAGATTTTATTTCAGTAATTTGTTTTGCCATTTTGCTTACGTCAATATCTGCGAATCGTGCTGCTTCTTTTAATAATCGTTCTTGTCTGTTGATTACATTTTTAACTCTTGCAGCTAATTCATCGGGATCGAAAGGTTTGGAAATATAATCATCAACTCCTGCAAGATAACCTTCTGTTCTGTCTAGGGTCATTCCTTTTGCAGTTAGAAAAATAACTGGAGTTCCTCCTAATTTTTCATCCTCTCTAATTTTTTCTAATAAAGCATAACCGTTGGCTCGGGGCATCATAATATCGCTAATTATTAAATCGGGAAAAATTGTTTGAGCTTTTTCCCAACCATCCTCTCCATCAACTGCAATAAATATTTCAAAGCCTTCATCTTCTAGAAATGTTTTAACAGCCGTTCTTAAACCAGGCTCATCATCAACTAATAAAATTCTTGATTTTCTTACCGGTTCATTATTTATTTGATTAATTTCATTCATTTTTTTAATTCTTTAATTTGATTTTCTAGTAATAAAAAGAATTTTATATACTAAACATAATGCTATCAACTCCCATACTACTAGACTATCAATCTTCGACTCCTTGCTCTAAGGATGTCGTTGATTCTATGAAACCTTTTTGGAGTGAGATATTTTCTAACCCTGCAAGCAAATCTAATTTGGCGGGGATTAATGCAAGCGCTATATTGGAAGCCTCAAGAGAAAAAATAGAACGAAGTTTATTTCTTAAGAATAAAAAAGTTATTTTTACAAGTGGGGCAACTGAATCTAATAACTTAGCCTTATTAGGTTTTGCTAGAAATTTCTATAAAAAAACAGGAAATTATGGACATATTATTACATTAAAAACGGAGCATAAAGCTGTTTTGGAGCCCTTAAACCAACTAAAAAAAGAGGGATTTATGGTTACAGAAATTAATCCTGAGAAAGATGGCTTAATTTCAGAAGAACAATTCAAAAAAAATATAAGAGAAGATACATTTCTGGTTAGTGTCATGTTGGCTAATAACGAAATAGGAGTTATTCAGCCCATAGAAAATATTTCAAAGATATGTAAATCGAGAGAAATAACATTTCACTCTGATTTTGCACAATGTTTAGGTTATATGACGTTAGACAATCTTTTATCAGATGTAAACATGATAACGATGAGTTCCCACAAAATATATGGTCCTAAAGGGATAGGACTTCTTTTGATTGATGAAGAAATTAATCTTGAGCCTTTAATTGTGGGAGGAGGTCAGGAATATGGTCTTAGGTCTGGCACCTTACCTCTTCCTTTAGTAGTTGGCTTTGCTAAAGCAATAGAGATAGCAGTTTTTAATCAAAAAAATAATGCTGACAAATTACTTTTTTATAGAAATAACCTTTTAGAGGGGTTGTTAAAAAATAATTCTGGTTTATTAATTAATGGCTCCATAGAAAAAAGATTACCTCACAATTTAAATTTGACTGTATTGGATTTAAACGGAGCAAAGTTTCATAAACTTTTAAAATCTAAAATAATTTGTTCTACTGGATCTGCATGTAGTAATGGTGAACCATCTCATGTTTTACTAGCCTTAGGTAGATCTCTTAAAGAAGCAGAATCTTCAATAAGGTTAAGTATTGGATTAAGTACTAACTCAAAAGATATAAAACAAGCAATTAATATTCTTACAAATACGATCAGATCATTACGATAGAAATTATTGGCTTTTAAATTACTTGAGCAATTCTTAATTTTCCACTTCTAGCTCTTTTATTTAGTTCGACTTCTTGTTCGGAAGGAGTTATTGGCTTTTTTGTCAGGTTTTTTAGTCTTTGATCATTCTTAAAACAACTTTTAACTAACCTATCCTCAAGGGAATGAAAACTAATAACAGAAATAATACCCCCTGGCAAAAGCCATTCAGGTACAACTTGCAAAAATTTTTCTAATACTTCAATTTCTTTATTAACAGCAATTCTTAGTGCTTGAAATGTTCTTGTTGCTGGATGTATTTTTTTATATCTTTGTTTTGGTGGGAAGCAGCCTGCAATAGAATAAGCTAAGTCTTTTGTCCCAGAATATTTCCCATTTTCTTTCAAATCCAATTTTATTTTCCTAGCAATCTTTCTTGATAATCTCTCATCTCCATATTTATAGATTAGGTTAGCTAGATCTTTTTCATTTAAAGCCTCAATTAATTTCTCTGCATCAACATCGAGAAAAGGATTCATGCGCATATCAAGCGGACCATCTTTTTGGAAACTAAATCCTCTTTTAGGGTCATCAATTTGGTTACTATTTACTCCAAGATCTGCAATCACAAAAGAAACTTTTTCTTTTGGTACAAAATCCGCAAAATTTGAAGCCCTTATATCAATCCTACTTTTAAACTCATCAAGTTTTTTTGATGCTGATTTTCTTGCGAATGGATCTTGATCAAGTCCAATTATTTTTAAATCAGAATATTTTCTCAATAAATGATAAGAGTGCCCGCCTCCGCCTAAAGTAGCGTCTATTCCCCTAAGTTGATTATTATGTATAAGGGGGTAATGCTCTAATGAGGCCATAATCTCATCTGTCATAACTGATTGATGATTGAAAAAAGATGAATCAGATAGGTCAGTTTGCATAACTTTCGACTAAGATTTATTTAGAAGTTAAATTTCGAATGGCTCAGCTAGAGACTAGAACAGAACCAATGGTGGTCAATTTTGGCCCTCACCATCCCTCAATGCATGGGGTTTTAAGGTTAGTTGTAACTCTTGATGGTGAGAATGTCATTGATTGTGAGCCAGTAATTGGATATTTACATAGAGGAATGGAAAAGATAGCTGAAAATAGGACAAATGTAATGTATGTCCCTTATGTAAGCAGAATGGATTATGCAGCAGGAATGTTTTATGAAGCTATTGTAGTAAATGCACCTGAAAGATTAGCTAATATTCCAGTTCCCAAAAGAGCTAGTTACATCAGAGTTCTTATGCTCGAACTTAATCGTATTGCTAATCATCTTTTATGGCTTGGTCCCTTTTTGGCAGACGTAGGAGCTCAAACTCCATTTTTCTATATTTTTAGAGAAAGAGAGATGATCTATGATCTCTGGGAAGCTGCTACTGGACAAAGGCTAATAAATAATAATTTCTTTAGGATAGGCGGTGTCGCATGTGATCTCCCATACGGATGGCTAGAAAAATGTATAGACTTTTGCGATTGGTTCGGTCCTAAGATAGATGAATACGAAAAATTAATCACAAATAATCCAATTTTTAGAAAAAGAATTGAAGGTCTAGGAACAATACAAAGAAACCAGGCAATTAATTGGTCTTTGTCTGGGCCAATGCTTAGAGCTTCTGGAGTTTCCTGGGATTTAAGGAAAGTCGATAGTTATGAATGTTATGACGATTTTGATTGGCAGATTGCTTCAGAAAAAGAAGGAGATTGTTATGCGAGATATCGAGTAAGAGTTGAAGAGATGAGGCAATCACTAAGCATCATTCGCCAAGCCTGCAAAATGATTCCAGGAGGTCCAACAGAAAATTTAGAAGCTCAAAGAATGGCGACTGAAGATAAGAAAAGTGAAATATTTGGTATTGACTATCAATATGTAGCTAAGAAGGTTGCTCCGACTTTTAAAATTCCTAATGGAGAATTATATACAAGATTAGAGTCAGGCAAAGGAGAAATAGGTGTATTTATTCAAGGAAATAATGAAGTTACCCCATGGAGATTTAAAATCAGAGCAGCTGATTTAAATAATCTGCAAATATTGCCTCATATTCTTAAAGGTGCCAAAATCGCTGATATTATGGCAATCCTTGGTTCAATAGATGTCATTATGGGATCTGTTGATAGATAATTTTTTTAAATGAAACCCGCTGACTGGTTAATATTGCAGAAGAAGGTAAGGTTTGGTGATTGTGATTCTGCAGGTGTAATTCATTTTCATAACTTATTAAAATGGTCGCATGAAGCTTGGGAAGATAGTATTGAAATTTATGGGATTCCTTCTCAAAATATTTTTCCAGATTTTTCTATACGTAAAAGTCAAATTATTTTTCCAATAGTAAATTGTGAAGCAAACTTTCTTGCGCCTATAAAAATTGGAGATTTATTAAAAGTAAAAATTGCCCCTCATAAAATTAATTCTCATTTGTTCCAAGTAAATAGCTTTTTTATAAAAAATGGAAATAAAGTAGCCGAAGGGAAAATTATACATTGTTCTTTAGATGTTGATTCAAGAAATAAAATAGAACTTCCCGATCAGTTAGAAAGATGGATAGAGGCTTCTAATGTGAGTACAAATTTAAAAGAATGCTAATTATTATTTTTTAAATTTATAGTTTATTTTTTCTGTAATGTTATTTTTGTTTTTAACAATCCACTTTTCAGGCTTTTCATGTTTAGGCCAACTTTGAGAAAATTTTTTTAATAAATTTAAATAAATTTCAATATTTTTATTATTTGTAAGTTCTCTAAATTCAACTATTACTTTAATTTTATTTCCCCATAATTTGTTAGATACTTTTGAAATATTTAATTTATTAATTGGGATATTTTCTTTCATAATGAAATCATTTAATCTAGATTCAATTACTTCAGGGAAAACGATTTCTCCTCCTGAATTAAAGGCATTATCACTTCTTCCAATAAAGTTTAAATAGAAAGAATTATTGATTTGAATAATTTCACCATAATCACCTGTTTGCCACCACCCATTTTTATTTTTGAAATTTTCAGTTTTTAAAGAGTCGATTATTTCGATTCCAATTCTGGCTGATTTTATCTCGATTAATCCTTGTGCGTTAATTCTTATTTTTGTATCAGGTAGTATTTCTCCAACATTTTTAAAACCCATTAAGAATTCTTTTGGTTTTAAACTCGTAACCATTGCTGCTGTCTCAGTTGAGCCGTAACAAGGTGCTAATTTTATTTTTTCTTTTATACATTGTTCTGCAGTTTCGTCTGAAATTGAAGCTCCACCTACCCAAATTAGATCAAAAATTTTTAGCCAACTAATTCCATCTTTTTGAGCTAAAAGTCTTTGTAATTGGGTAGGAACTAATGAAGTAATAAAGTGTTTTTTGTTTTTTTTAAATTTAATTGTAAAAAGTAAAAGTTCTCGAGTTTTTTTTATCAAATTCGGAGAAATATTAATACAATCACATCCCCAAGTTTGACTTCTTAAAATTGGCATTAATCCACTTATATGGTTCAGGGGTAAAGTATTTAAAATTAAGCAGTTTTGCAATTCAAATCCTTGCTCTATTAGCCATTGACCTGATGTAGCTGCAGATAATTTAAGGTTATCTAAATGGTGAAAACATTGTCTCGGTTTTCCAGAACTCCCACTACTGTTTAAGATAATTGCTGGCCCATTTTTAGTAATTGAATCTAATACATCTTTGTCTTCATAAAATTTGTTTTTTACATAAATAATTTTATTCTCTCTAATTTTTTTAATAATTTTCTCTACAGATTGAGTTTCGTTATTTTCAACTTCAATAGTATGAATTTTATTTTTCATAGTTGATCCCATATCTTTTTTGCTTCATTTAAAAATAGAAACGAATTAGGGAATTTATTCATTGCTAAACCAGGAACTTTTGGAGTTGGTCCTTGTAATTGTAGTGAAGATAAATGATAAAGCCATCTCTTCCCTATACCAGTTTCAAATGAGGTACTTATAGATATTAAAGCTTTTTTACTTTCTAATTCTCTTAAAAGCTTAACTGGATTATTTTCTTGAGAAGGCCTTCTAATTTGCCAACCTTTCCACTCATCAATCAAATTTGGAAATTTTAAAAGTGATTCATCTAAGGCTATAGGGATTTTTTTGTTGAGTTCTGTCAGTCCATCAATATCATCAACACAGAGAGGTTGTTCTAACCAATCTACATTTTTGTTATCCTTCAAAATATCAGCCCATCTATTAGCTATCTCTCTTCCCCAAGAACCATTAGCATCTATTCTTAACTTAATATTATTGCCTATTTGGCTTAAAATTTCCTCTAAACTTGCTTCTTCCTCATGATTATTTTTTAATGCTACTTTCCATTTTATGGTTAATGATTTTCCAATATCAGATTGTCTTTTTTTAATTTCATTTAAATCTGAAACTA
>CACAXN010000009.1 GCA_902536455.1 uncultured Prochlorococcus sp. | reverse complement strand
AGAATGAATCCTAGCTTACTAGTCCATTGTTCTCTCTGAGAAATTTTTGAGTCCAAAATCAAAATCGTTTTTTATAGTTGATTTATAACTCATAAATGAAAATTAGTTAACACTTTGCTTAATAAAAACTAATTTTTTTAGATTAATTATTTTGATAAAGATTTAGAATTAAAAAACTTAAATTATTCTTATGACTATTGAAACAACTATTTTAGATTTTCAACTAAGTAATACCTATGAGGAGTATGAATCACATATGAATGCTGAGGAACAGCAGTCTATGTTTAAAGAAATGGGAGTTAAAACATTTTATATTGGTAAATCATTAGATGATCCACAAAAGGCAACTGTAATTTTTCAAGGACCAGAAAATGTTCTATACGATATTTTTATGAATCCTGAAACAAAACCTATTGTTGAAGCTTCAGGGCATATTTATGAGGGTACAAAAATAACTCGATGGATTTCTTGAAAAAATAAATCTTTTATGAATTATCAACTTTTAATTGAATCATATTCTTTTGGGACAGCCCTTTCCGAGCAAGAAATAGAACTTTTAAGTCTGGAACTTGAAACTCAAATCATGAACATCAATATATCAACAGATTTTGGCTGTTTTAAATCGGCCCCCACCCATATTTGTGAAGGTCTAAATTTAAAAAAAGATACTTATTGGATTATGTGCCTTGCTGAAATATTAGATTTACATAAACCCCCCCAATTTGGGAAAACGAAAAGTGTGGAGGTTTTCGATTTACTTCTTGAAAAAGGACTTGTTATTGGTTAATTGTTTAATTATTTGAATATTAAAAAAATAAGTTGTTTTTTCTTTATTCTGATAGCATTAACCTAGGCTCAGATTAATAAATGAAAGATTCTAATGAATTGATATTGGGAAATATTATTAAGCTAACTAGATCAAGTGAAAAGAAATTTAAACAAGGAAATTTTAAAGGGGCAATAGATGACAAAATGAAGGCTAATGCAATTTTGAAATCCAAATCTTGTGATGAAAAAATTATTGAAAAATATAGAGAAGAATTATCCAGATTGTATTCCTCAAAATTTGATCTTATTTTCGATCATAAGCTGAAAATTGATGAAATAAAGAGAAATCAAATAGTAAAAATGCTGGAACAAAAAAGTAAGGAAAAATTCAAAAGTCTTGATTATAAAGGATCAGTAAAAGCCTTTAGGAGGGCAGAAAAATATTTTTCAAATTAAAATCAATGTAAATCTCAGAGATTTTATAAGATAAACTAAATTTATAAGTTTGAGAATAAAAAATGATGAAAGGGTTGATTTTTTTTCAGAATTCGTTTCTTTAAAGATATATCATTTTTGGTACTACTCATGGTTATGCCCCAATCTACCTTGGAAAGCTTATTATTTTTTTTGATACTCTCTCTGCTTGCAACGTACATAGTTAATTTAAAGTATTCTTCGAAATTAAAAATACAGAAGTAGTTTTTTATTTATCTTTTTTCTTTATTAGATTTATTTCTTTGGATCACTCCAAGTCTCTTTGTATAACCAGCTCAAAAAGGTAAGAGTAAGTATATTCCCAAATGCATAAGTTATTCCTAATAATGGGTCGTAAATATTGGTAATAATCGTCGACATTATAAAGATTATTAACCCTGAAACAACCAAATCCTGAATAGGTAAATGGTTAAAATTCACCGAATTTATCATTTGATAATTGTTTTTAATAGATTAAATTAATTATAAAACCAACAATTACCTTATTTTTTTTTTGGCAATATTATTTAAGATATGAATAATTTTAGGATTGCTAAAATAATTATAGTTTTTTCATCATTATCGGTTTTGAGTGTTTCTTTTTTAAGAAATTATAATTCTCCAGAAAATATAGAAAAAAGGTGTATTCTTAAATTTGAAAAAGATTTTAAAAATAATTTGGAAACATCTCATGAAGAATGGAATCAAATTTTAGATTTAGCTGATAACAATTATTTAAAATGTATGGGAATACCTCAGTATTAATTATGGGAGAGGTAAAGAGAAGAAAAAATTTAGGTATTCCGCCTAGAGAAAAAACTGAAGATATAAAGTTGCCTCAACTTGATAAAAAAGCCATACAACAAAAAGTAAGGTCTACATTGTATAAATATCCAATTATCCCTTTTCTTTTTTATGGAGCTGCAATATTGATCCTAATCGGAGGTTTATTTTATGTTTTCAAATCCTTCAATATAGCTTAATTAAAAGGATTATTAATTTTGATATTTATGATTTTTTGGCATTATCAATTAAAAAAATTTGAAGGATAATAAATGAGCAATTTTTATTGCGCAAAAATAATCAAAGAAATAATATGTGAGAATTATTTACAGTTGACACCATCATATGGTGTTGTAATTTTAGATTAAATTAAAACTATTTATGAAGAAAATAAATAAAAAATATTATGAAATAATGCGTAAAGCTGATAATGCAATTGGAAGAAAAGAAGTAGTTAGTTTATTAAAAAAAGCTGCAATAATTATTTCTAAATCTGAGGAAAACTTAGCTGCTTGAAAAAACTATTTAATTAGGATAAATAAAACACCATAAAGAATGATTGATGAGGATGCAGCCATAATGATAAATGGTAGTATCATGCCTGAGTTTAACCATCTTAAAAGTCTAATTTTTTTGTTAATTACTCTTGGCATCTTTTCTGATTCTCTTAATTGAAACCTAACAAGTAAATAAATGGTGTAAATGATTAATTAATCTTTTTAAATATCATTCTTTAGCTATTTTGGAATTAAATTTTCTAAAGAAAATTATTTTAATTGCATCTGGATTTTTTAACTTAAGAGAAATTTTTAGGTAATTAATACCTTGTATTCTTCAAATTTTTTATGCAAGATTTAGAAACATTAGATTTCTAAATAATGATTAAAAAATTAAAAGAGGGCCCTGAAGAATTTAAAGATTATGATTCAGAACTGTTACTTAAGATTCTAAATAAGACATCACTGGAGAATGAAAAAGGTGATGATAAAGAACTATTTGTAGATGAAAATTGGAAAATTAATTCAAAAAATATTAGTAATATAATTCATTCAGATAATTCAAATTTGAAAAGAATATTATCAGATATTTTCCCTAATAAAAAAATAGTGATTCAGGATAATAATGATGGGTCGCAAACAATTTTCTTATCCTAATTTAGGAAATATTAAAACCTTGTTTATACTATCTATTCAATATTTATTTTTTGTGAAAAATTTAGTAAAAATTACTCTCGCAGAATTTTTTTAAAGATGTTATTGTTCACTTACGTTCATCCAAGTTTATATCTCTGGACGCATGAAATGGGAGTAAGGAACGGGATTCTCATTAACTGCAAAAGACCATGAATAACCTCTTACAAATAAGAGAAAAAATCAAAAGAGCCAATAGGCTATATGAAGCCCAACTTTTGGCTACTAAAAGTGGAGAAGTTACTCCATACAGAAGATCCGTCTTTGAAGAAAGAATCAGGAAAACACAAAAAGAAATGAAATTGAAAGACTCAAAAAATTAAATTCTTTTTGAACCTGATAAATATAGAAGGGGGGGTTTTATCCCTCTCTTTTTTTTATTTTTATAAAAACAACGTAATTATTTATTTATTTTTTCGATTATCGATTATTAAAAAGAACAAAATTTTGATGCTTGTACTATTGATTTAAATTATATAAATGGCAAGTTTAATTCAGTAATTAAGAGGTAAATAAATATGTTTAAAAAGAAAAATAAACAAATTAAAACCGCACCCAATAAATCAAATTTAGAACTAGTTTTATGGCTTATAGAAAATTATTTGCCCCAAAAGAAAGATCGAGATGTTCAAAAAAAATTGTATATGGATAATCTAGAAGTAGAGACTATTAAGATATTTTCTAAATTAGCCTCTACACGTTTTAAAACATTATTTCCAACTACAAAAAATACGACAATCTCTTTTACCTTTGGTAATTGGGCCTTGCCTTACCTGAAATTGCTTAAGAAAATAGGAATAGCTAAGTAAGAAAATTGTGATCGGCTAGAACTAGATTTATAACGCGAATATAAATAAATAAAGATTAAAAAGTCTCTGAAAGTTCTTTTCGAAATTTAAGGAGGAATACTTACTTTACATAAAAAATACAATTGCTAAGTTTAAGATAAGATATCTATTCATTAAATGTTTCTAAATTATCTGCCTAGTGAAATGGTTGAAGTTGTTGGTTTGACAATGATTTTTTCATTTCTAGTTGGAACTATCTTAATTTTGTTATTTACATCAGATCAGGCAAATACAAAGAATCTATATTTAAAGAAGGCTAAATAAATTTTAAATAATTTGTTTATCTATAAATGACCTCTGTTTTTAATAAAGTTAACTCGCAGGTGTAGAACATAATTTTTAATATTGATATATAAACAAATTTAAGATTATGGGCGAATCTAAAAGAAGAGAGGAATTAGGATTGCCACCTAGACAAAAAAAAGTTGAATTAAATAAATCTGATAGATACATTTCATGGCTTCCTATTACCAAATCAAGAATTAAGAAATACCCTTATATTGGTGTAGCAACAATGGCTTTAGGCGCGATAATTTTCTTAGTTAGTGGCGGAGCAAATAGTATTAATTAATTATATTTTTGGATCGGCTTAGAATATATCTAAGGTTTTTTTTGTAATAGTCTAACGCCAGATATTATTGATATTATTGAAGCTATACCAAGAAATATTGAGTAAAAAGGTTGCAAATTAATAATGCCAAAATTACCCGTATGCCATTTTATTAACCAAAAAGCATCTACTCCTAATGGTTGAAGAATACTATAAATAGTCCCAGATACAATAGTAATTAGTAAAGGGATTGCTGAAATTGCGGTTATTTTTCTGTGAATTTTTCTTTGATTTGTTTTTAATTTTTCCATCTATTTCCTCAAATAGATATGTAATTCTTTTTCGTTTTTGCATGGCATAAATTTATCTTGGTTCTTATGTATCCCTTCGCAACCAAGTTCTAAAGATCTTTTTTTAGCGTCCTCTTCAGAGAGAAATATACCCCTCATATGAGCATGAGAATAACTATTCAAATTTAGAGATAAGAAAAATAAAAAAATAAAAAATTTAAAATTTCTATGAATAATATGCATTTTTTTAAATTTAATATTTGTTTTAAGGAGAAATTTTATCAAATATTTTCGTTTTGCCAGTATTACTAAATGAAACCACTTTGTAATTCTCATAATCATGAGAGTGCGATTCGTGAGAATGCATTTCCATTCCAGGAGAGCCAAGTGACACTCGCGGCACAGCTATACCTTTGATACCTGGTTTTTCTCTAAAAAGTTTGTTGATTGATTTTATAGGTACATGTCCTTCAATAATGTAATTAGCTATTTGAGCAGAGTGACATGATCTCAAATTATTGGGAATTTGATATTGGCCTTTTATGACTGAAATGTCTTCAATTACATTATCAACAACTTCTAATCCATTATCTCTTAAATGATTGATCCATTTTTTGCAACAACCACACGATGCTGATCTATAAGAAACAACTTTTGGGATATCTATATTTTCTTGAGTTAAAGCAATACTCTTATTTGGATAAATTATATTTGTAAAAAGAATTCCAGAAAAAATCAGAGTATTTAAAAATCTTTTTTTACTAGATTTTTTATATGCCATAACAATTAAGACATTATTTTTGAATATTTAAATCAACAATAATTGAAAATTTATAAAATTGCTATTTAATCAAAATCAAGACACTCATAATTGCCATTAAAAGATTTTCGATAAAACTAATAATTCCCAAAGGAGTTTTTGCATATCCACCAATGCATGCACAATTTAATTTTAATTTATCTAAATAAACAGCCTTAAATACTGAAATCATTCCAGAAATTCCTAAAATTAGGGCGATAACAATAATTAAAGGCTGTGGAGAAGAATTAAGAAAACTTATTCCAATTAATAATTCGAAAAAAGGATAAATATATATCCAGTTATCAAATTGAGAAGATATTAAATCATATTTCTTATAACTTGTTCCAAAAGCTTCAATATCCATAAGCTTAAGCATGGCTAAAAGACAAATTGATATACCCATAAAAATTTGGAAACTTTTAAGCAATGTAATGGTTATTAAAAATGAAGTACCAAAGACTGCAAATAAGGGGGTAAATGACTTAATCTTCATTTTTAACTTTTAAGAATAGAGTCACAAATACTAGATGGATTTGCTTGTTTAACTATTTTTAGTCTTTTGATAATTTTGTCTCTATTTATTTGATGTTTTAAATATTTAATACATAAATTTTTTTCCTGATGTAACTCTGCTATTGGAGCAATCTTTAAAGCAATACCAAAAGTACCAATAACTAAAAGAATGTTTGTAGCTAGTCGAATGTTTGGTCGAAAATTAGATCTCATTCGTATTCTTTATTTCTGTCAATAAATTCCATTAAATATATATCTTTTAACTCGTCATTGTATACATGTTCTTTTGCAAATTTCTCTAATTCCTTCAACTCTTTTTCTGTCATTAAGCAGATTTGGATATATTATTTTTCATGTCTTCAATTTGGTTGATTAATTTATCTAACCATTCTGTATTATTTTCGGATATTTTCTGAAAATATGTAATTTTAGGTTGATTAATTTCTAGTGTCTCATAATCTCCACTCATAAATTCCCCCTAAATTTATACTCTGCATAATTTATCTAGAGAAATTATGCCCTTCAATAGGCTCTAATACTTATTTGAAGTTTGCCATGGATAATAAGTCATCTTTTAATAGTATAAATATCAAAAAATTTATCCTTCAAAAATATGGCAACTAATGAAGAACTTGAAAAAAGAATTGAGACTTTAGAAAAAGAAGTGCAACACTTAAAAGCTGTTCTGCAATATCAAATGAGAAATAAGAAAAAGTGATTTATTCTTATTGCATATAAATTACTTTTTTCAGATAAGCATTTTTCCTCGGTTCTTTTGGGTACCTAATGTAAAAGACGAATATTATAAATTAGTCCATAATTAGTCACTTTTTGAAAAATAACTTTAATCATTGATATTTAGAAGATATTTGTTTTTATATATATATATATAAACTTGGTATGATTAACTCAATTGCTATTACATTGTTATTATTAGGATTTTTTGTCGTTTACAAAAGACTCAAAAGAAAGAAACGTCAATTTCACGCTCCACCTACAAATCAGCTCCCTAGTTGAAAATTAAATTCCATCTTCGTCTTCTCCAAAAGGATTGTATCTAATATCCCAGATCAGAACAACTGCTATAGATAAAAGCAATAGACCAAAAATAACTTGAGGTGGTGGAAATAACATCAATGAAATATAACAATTATCAATAAGCTTTGCTTATGAAAATTTTAAAGGGTAATCGATATTGTTTGGTTCTAAATGTTTTACATAACATGCTGTTGTGAAATTTACTCCCTCACTATTTATGTTACAAGAAGTTATACATTCAAAAAACTTTCCAAAGCATTTGAATCTTTAATATTTTAATAAATGTTTTTTTTCATGGTTAATCTTTCATTCTTGAGCTTATCTAGCAATTAATTTTTAATGATGTCAAATATTAAGTAAAGTACCTATCCACCATTTTTTAAAAAAACTATTGAATCTATAAGTTTTCCCCACTCTTTCTCTAATAGTTTTTATATTTTTTTCTCGCATCATCGATAGACTCAACCCTAGAGCCTTTCATAACTGGCTTAATTGACCGCTTAAAAACACAACCATAAGTGTTTAAAATTGCATTAATCATAGAAGAGTTCTTAGAACTATCCTCAAAAGGTTAAATACGTTAATCCTCGATCTAGCTTTATTGATTAAAGTAAATTTCTCAATAAAAAAAGGGCGTTAGCTTCGCCCAAATCAAAAAGCGAGATAATCCCCATCACCTAGCCTTTATCAAGATTTTAGCACTACATATGGTGTTTGTAAGTATTTAAAAATACCTATTTATGGGGTTGTTTGTTTCTGTTTAATTTGTCATTATAAGAGTCCCCATCACCTAGGCTCGTAAGAGTCTTTTTTTTTGTTGTTTTGCCTTTTAGGTTTAAACCTTTTTAATGAGTGTTTAAAGACTTTTTATTTAACTTTTAAATTCTATAATTAATAATTAAAAAAAATTTTTATTCATGCAAACTTACATAGTACACTGGCAATTTCCAGATCAAGAAAGTCATATGCAAGGGGCCGAAGCTTTTGCGGGATTTGTTGAAGGAGGATGCGAAGGTGATGAATTTGATGGGTTTAAAGTTCTTAATCGGGTAGTAAATCCTGAGGGAGCTAATGGTTGGGCAATAGTTGAATCTTCAAACCATCAGAACATTTGGAAATGGAGTAGTATCTGGGTTGATAATTTTGGGGTAGAAATTGAAGTTACACCAGTTCTAACCGATAAAGAATTTCTTTCCGTCCACAAAGAAATCGCAGCAGCCTCTAACTAATAGTTAATCTTTTGAATGTTTGACTGTTGATCTAAAATAAAAGGGTAGTATCAATTTTTATGGAAAAATTTACTTCTGAAGAAATAGAAAGTCTATACAATTTAATAAAAAGTTTTTAGCAGAACCTGAAAAGTACAGAGATGCTATTTAAGCAATAAAGAAAGATATTGAACATTTGCCTATGGAGCTTAAAACAAAACTTGAGGGAAAAAAATTTTTATTATGAATGAACGCCAGTGGTATTAATTATTAATGTTGATTTTTAAAAATTAATTGATAGCCATTCTCGTATACTAACCGAGAGAGTCTAAATCTCTACGATGGTGAACTGTATTTCCTTCATCTTGTGGAACTTTCTGTTCTCGCATTAAATCTTCAATCGTTGGATAATCTTTTGCATTATCGAGATCTCTTAAATTTTTATCTTGAATCGCAAATGGTGATCTTTTAAAATTCATGATTAATTTCCTCAAAATTTTTGTTGGATTCTGATTACAGATCCTGGGTGGTCGTGTACGTAAGAGTTGAATTCTCTCGCAAGCATTAGACAATCGTATGCATCGCGCGCATAGAAGCCAACTTCATGTGTCTTATTTGATGAATCTTTGTAACTCAACACATATTTATTACAAGATTTTATCGGTGTTGAAGGCATTTAATTTATTTCTGATACCATTAAGTTCTAACTAGACATGCTTATCAACCGAATAATAATAATGTACGGTTTAAGGCACAAACATATACGGATATATGACCAACAACTAAATTTAAAAATGAATATAATTACACATAGTTAATTGTGTTGAATAAAATAATTTTTCCGTTATTCATAAAAAAGTTTCTTTCAATTTAGCCTTTTTTCGTATGTTTCTATTTACTAATTTGACTTTTTATTGATACAACAATTATATTACTAAATTAGTATGCTCTAGATTAAAAATATATTTTCCTCCATCATCATCATCACCATCGTCATCGTCATGGAAGGAAGAGATTAATACATAAACTCCTCCTAATCCTAGTAACATAGATAAATATAGAATTGGATCCGTCATATCTTAAGTTTGAAACATTTAAATTAAATTTGAGGTGGCTTTACAATATCTATATTTTCTTTTAATTATTCAGATGAAAAACTTTCTGCGATCAATAAATTTTTTTATTTGAGAAAACTGAAAGTAGATTTAAAATAAGGAAAATATCCTGCTTTCTTTAAGTTAGTTTTAAAAAATTTTAATAATCAATGTGCGGAAGATTTGAGCTGCAAACTAAATTTGAGAAATTACCAAAGGTTTTAAAACAAGATTATCCCATTGGACTTGATTTTAAATACAAGACACAAAATCTAATAAGACCTAATGATCCTGTGCTTGTAATTAAAAATGAAGGTAGAATTAAAACTACTTTTATGACATGGGGCTATATATCCCCTTGGGCGAAAGACCCATTTGATAAAGATAAACTAAAACCATTTAATGCAAGATCAGAAACTGTAGACAAAAAAAAATTATTTAGTGGAAGTTGGAAACATAAAAGGTGCTTAATACCTGCAAGTGGTTTTTTTGAAAAAAATTATCGGGTTCGAAAAGCGAATAATGAGGCTTTTTGGTTGGGAGGAATCTGGAGTAAGTGGACTTCCCCAGATGGAGCAGAACTTGAGAGTTGCTGCATTTTAACAACTGCACCAAATGATTTAATTAAACCTTTACATCGCCGCATGCCTGTAATAATACCCAATGGATATGAAGAACAGTGGACAGAGCAAGTTAAGAATGCAGATGAATTAAAAGGTTTATTCCCAATGATGATGGGTTGGTCCCCTGATGGTTGGCTAGTAGAAGATGTAGAGAAAAAAGAAACAGATCAAATGAGTTTGTTTTAAATGGAACGCTTATTAATTGCGAGATTATAGTAATGGCTAAATCTTATTGGTTGATTAATTCAAATAGGTCAGAAGTTAAAAGATTTATGAAAAATGATAAATGTATTGATGGAGTTTTTGAGTATATGTTTATAGATACTGGAAAAATAGTGGGAGGATTAGGAAAAGGACCACCATTAATGACAAATACAATTTCTGTTGAAATAGATTTAGCCAGAGAAATTTATGAAAGATTAATTTCACAGGGATGGAGGAAAATTGAAAAGGTTTGGGCTTAGATAGAGAGTTAGATCTGTGCGCAAGAATTCACTAATGAAAATAATTTGAAATTTAACTGATTGAATATTAACTAAAATTGACAGCCGACCTAAAATATTAGGTAAATGGTTAATTTTTTAATTTATTGCAGAGAAAAAAGAAACATCCAAAATGGCTACCAGAATAAATAAATATTTAAGCGAAGTCGGTTATTGTTCAAGAAGAGTAGCAGATAGATTAATTAAAGAAGGGAAAGTAACCATTAATGGAGAAATTCCAGAATTTGGCACCAAGGTAGAAGAAGGTGATCAAGTAGAAGTTAAAGGTCAAAGAATAGAAAAATCAATTATACAAAAAAAAATATACTTAGCTTTTAATAAACCTGTTGGAATCGTTTGCACCACTGATAGAAAAGTAGAACCTAATAATGTCATAGATTTTATTAAATATCCTAAAAGAATTTTTCCTATCGGAAGATTAGATAAGCTCAGTGAGGGGTTAATTTTTTTAACTAACGATGGTGATATTGTAAATAAAATCCTAAGAGCAAGAAATAATCATGAAAAAGAATATATCGTAAGCGTTAATCGTTTGATTAATAGAGACTTTATTGAAAAAATGAGTAATGGAGTTGAAATATTAGATACCATCACTAAGCATTGTTTTGTAAAACAACTGGGACCAAGAAAATTTAAAATTATTCTCACTCAAGGACTTAACCGCCAGATTAGAAGAATGTGTGAGATCTTAGGCTACAGAGTTCAAACATTAAAACGTGTAAGAATTATGAATATTAAGTTAGATTTACCAACGGGTAAATATCGTGAATTTACTAAAGAAGAACTCTTAGAAATAAATAGATTACTTGAGAACTCTTTAAAAACATTTAACTAATCTATATTTCATCTATTTGCTAATTTTTAAATTTGAGATTGTTTTTTTTGCAGATTTTGAGGAAAACTGATTAAGTTATAATTACTATTTTAAAAAAGAGTCTTGAGATTCTATGTAAGGACCTGGTTTGGAAAAAAATATCTATTAAAGCAATTAATGATCAACTTTGGATTGATTATTAGAATTTAAGCAAAGATTTCGATTGTATCGCTCCGTTTCAATAATATTTTTATTTTCATAATTCTCGACTCTAACCTTTGTGTTATGAGGCACATGAAAGATCAATGGTATCGAATTGAGATTTAGAGTTGCTCTTGTAATCCCACTTTTTATGAGCCTTTGATATAAATCTGAGTCATCAAAACCATAACCTTTCAAGTCTTCACGATAACCACCAACGCTTAGGAAATCTTCCTTATCTATGTAAAGCCAACCGTTTGTATATCGAAAAAAACCCATATCTCCATCAAACTTATGAAGCATCCAATTCCCTGTATAAAAATTAGACTTTGGAAGTGGTAACTTGCCAATCAAGTCGTAATAAGGATTAATAAAATAATCTGTATCCATCTTCATAATTTTCTTAGATTTTGCCAGCTTAAAACCCAAGTTATAAGCCTTACCCAAGTTGAAATACTTCTCACCATCTACTCTCACTATGCGTATTCGAGGATCTAGGTTGTCAAGCTTTAATTTAATTGATGAACTCCAGTCGATAATTAGAATTTCATTAATACGATTGTCTAATAACCAAGAACCTATGCAAGCCTTAAGAGGTTTGGATCGGTTCATGCAGGCACAAACAATACTTATTGATTCCAGACTTTCATTTTTGTTGGCCATTCTAAGATTTAATAGGCTTATCTCTTGATTATAAATAAGAATCATTTGCCTTAACTATCTTCATCTAAAAGACCTTTTACCCTATTTAGCCTTTTTAGTTTTAAGATATAAAAAACTTAAATCTCTTAAAAAATGATTGAAAAAAAAGAAGACAATATTCGAAGCGAAAGCTATTATCCAGACAGTAATTATTATCTGGATCAGGACAATTCTCCTAAAGAGACCCCACTTTTAGAGGATCGAATATCTAATACTTCTAAATTCGAGTGGCCAAATAGCTACTGGTTTATTGCGGAAAGAACAAACGGAAGGCTGGCAATGATAGGCTTTATGGCTGTCATTATTAATTACACCTTATTTGGATGGATAGCATATCCAATCCTTTAAATGAGTAATTCTAATTTTGATAAAAATGGTTTAGATAAGTCTGGAAAGCATTGGCTTCAATATGCTGCGTTTGGTGTAACTGCATTTGCTATTTATTTTTGTTGGGCATTTTTTAATGATGCTAGTATTCACAATTTCTTTGTAAAAATATTCAAGCTCTGGAATTGCTATGGATATAACCCTCTAAGTTATTGCGTGATGCGTTGGAAAGTGGACTTTTATCCTTAAAAATAACTACTATACATAACAGCTATTTCATCTTATAGAGAGGTATATTAGGCAGTAATAAAGTATCACAAGGTATAGCAAAATTTGCATCAAGCTGGCTCAGCTTATTCCAGATTTTATGTGAACCCAATCGGGGCGACAGGATTCTAACCTGTGACCTAATGTTTACATAGCACTTAACAGATCAATTTCAGCACTAGGTTTTCAAGCTATTACTATTTTTTTTTGCTTAGTTGTGCGAAGTTTATCGTGACAAATAAAGTAACATTTTCCGTATTTTGTCTGCAAAACATTTGTTAAAAAAATTTAACTAGCATTTTATACAAGAAATTGATCTATATTAATCAATAAAAATTTGAGAGATGGAATGTAGTTTAAGTAGTAAGCGTTTTATTGTTTAGAAGTTATTTTGAAGGTTAAATAAGTAAAACCAATTTGTAATAACAAACTAGCAACCGTATAAGTAATTGCTATTCCATAAATATTCTGACTATTAATTACTTGCTAATCCCATAAAGACAAATCTGAATCTCCTGATGATCTTTGCATCCAATGGATTTTCTAAATCCCATTAATCTTTTTAAAGATAGAAGTTATAGTTGGCAAATCATCATTAGGAGTTCCTTTGTAAGAGAATTTTGCCCCAAGCGTAAAAACACACATTGCTACATCGTTAGAAAGAAATTCAAACTTATGAATTTTTGTAATTTCTGCTTTCTCCTGAACAAAATCTCCAGAACTCATCATTTCCTCGAATCCCTTTGCACTTATTGGGTTCCCACTTGGCCTGATGAGTAAAAAATCTGAAGTGGCATTATTTACAAAAAATGAGCCCATATTCTGAGGTGTTGCTAACTCGTACAACATCGATTCAATTGTTTCTCTATCTGTCATAAAAAAAAGGGTTTTATCCCTCCAAGTTTAGATCGACTGTAAATTATTAAAAATATATTTATAAGTTATTTTAATTTGAAAAAACATTTGCATAATTTCTTACAACTGATAATTTTAGTTGAATTGGATAAGTTCAAATGCAAGATCAAAGAATTGAAAAGATAGTAGCCTTTGCAGTAATCATAACTAAGCTGCTGGTAATAATTTATCTAGCCTTCGTAGAAGTTTTTAGAATTGGCAAATTACTAAGAGAGAAGTTAGATGCTGAATTTGATATTTCTCGAAAATGGGCTTCACAAGCTTATTCAATTCTAAAAAAACGACAAGCGGAAAGAAAAGTAGCCGGAGTTTAAAAATTTTTGCTATATGTTAATTGAGGCCAAACCTCGTCGGCACACTCTACGTTTGCTGCAAGACATAGATTGATTCAATATAGTTTGCGAGTCAATTTAATAACCCTTTCAGTAGTTGGAATTTCTGGAAGGGTTTCTTGTTTAATACCCAATATTGTTTTTGGGGTCTGTTATAAAAATAATTAATTTAAGAACTAGGTTCGCAGGTAAATCTAAAGGCTTCAAAAGTAGTAAAGCTAAGCCCTGAGTTACATTAAAACCTTTTTCTTCCACCTAACTAGGTAGTTGATAAGTTGAAGGTGCATGAAACTTTATTTTCTTTCTCTTCGATCTCTTATGAACAACAAATACACATAGAACTGTTAAAGGCATTAATAAACCTTTTACAAAAATTGGAAAGTTAAACATCATATTCTTTGTCGCTGTCTAATAGCTCTCTTATGTAGGTATATACGAGCTCTTGATCGTATCCGCTTTCTCTAATTTCTTTCATAATTTCGTCTGGAATTTCCATAATCTTCAACCCCCATGTGAAAGTTTTTTAGAGGAAAATAAGCCAAAATAAGCCAGTAATAGACTTCTCTAAAGCAAATTAGAGCCTATATACTCATACTTACGAAGATATAAGAAAAAAGCAAGAAAATCACCGTTAAACAGAATTGGACTCTTTACCCCTTATTTTAAATCGAGTGTTAAATATTAAAAATACCTCCTATAAGGTCTTCTAAAAATTGGCAAATTTAATTAATTTTGCTTTTATAAGTTTAGAGTTAATTTTTATTATGCAAATCTCATTTTTTGCAAAGGTAATTTTGTTTTTAGCTCTTTATTATATTTCTGATTTATCAATTAAAAATAATATTTTGAGCAAATTAACGAATAGAGCTAATAGGGCTAAAAAAGTTTAAACTTCTCAATGGAATTTTTAACTAATCTTTGGAATAATCAACCAACTACATTTATGGGAATAGGTGTAGCAATATTTCTATTATTAGGAATTTATATATCTTTTCTCCAAACATATCAATAAATTAGTTAATTATTTTTTTAATTTTTTCTAGATTCCATTTATCAAATATTAATTTCATTTCTCTTTCGTAGTATCTTACTTTCTTTGAGAAAGGTAGTTGTTGAATAATTATCCCAAAGGGAAATTTAAAAAAAGAAGAAACATAAACAATATAAAACTCGACGAATGAAGGTTTGGGAGGAAGAGGTAAATTTTTTAAATATGCCCAATCAATACATGGTTTTAGTTGCTTATCACTAGCAGTAATATTTTTTCTACAACTCCAGTAAGAGAATAGATAGACGCAAATGAAGAAAGGTATAGGGAGAAGTCGCAACATTAAATATCAATATTTGATAACCATCTGCCAATAAGGATAGCAACCAACTCTATTTATAGATGTAAGGAATGCTTATATCCTAAAAAATTCAATAAATTTAATAGAAATAATTAGTTATTATTACTTCGCGATTCTGAAGATTATTACTATAAATCAAAAGAAAATTAGAGATTGCTTATTCGTAACTTATAACCATAATTCATCAATTGATTATAAGTTGATTTTATTTGTAAAGAGTTAAGAGAAAGACGTTTCTCCTTATTCTTTTGTAAATAAAAAAAACCTTTGTTATCTATATTTTTCTCAATAGACACAAATTCTTTCCCTTTTTCTAGAATCCAAGGCTCATATTGGAAATTATCATCTCCTATTTGATAATCCCATGGATAAATATCATTAGTTTGATTCTTTAGAGACATATTGAATACCTTATCTTTAATGGAACTATCCTAATACTTTGTGATGGATTTTTTGTGTATCTAGAGAGACTGTTATATGTATATGTTGCTTTTTGAATCGTTTTTAAAGGCAAAAAAAAAGACCCTTGCGAGCCTGGATGATGGGGATTCCTATCATGACAAATTAAAAAGGAACAAACAACCCCATCGATAGGTATTTTTTAATACTTACAAACACCATATATAGTGCTAGGATCTTTAAAAGCTGGGTGATGGGGATTATCAAGCTTTTTTATTTAGGGCGAATCTGTCGCCCTTTTTTTGTTTATGAAATTTACTTCTAAAACCTTAAGTTTGATACTTAATTTGGCTTTTTGTATTTTGGTATTCGTTATTTAGTTACTGCTGTTGTTGGTGCTCTCGACGTTTCATGATTTTGTATTCTTCATGCAGAGAACCTAAGTGCCAAGCCTCTCTGAATCCTTTTGCACCTTGCATTAGAAGTCTTATATCTGAGGTTGAATGTGACTTCATCTCCAAGAACTCTTTCTGCCAAGAAGTTTCATCCAATTTAGTAATCAAATTTTCTCCCATTCTTTTTTTCTATCATCCCAGAGCTCACCTTGTTTGTCCACATAAGTGAAAGCTAAATCTTTTATTATCTTTCCAATTTCTTCGTAAAACTTTTCTATTCTTTCCATAATTATTTTCTTTAGTATTCTTAACTATAGAGTGAATTTTTTATGGGATATTTTCAGGAGCTTTGGAATAATCAACCAAATGAAGTTATCGGTGTAGGCATGTCAATATTGATATTGTTGGGAATTTACATAGCATTACTCAATACATATAAGTAGTAATGGAAAAATTTACTCTTAATCAATAAATATAGATCGAGGATACAAGTATTTGAACCATTTGAAGATGTATCGAAGCCTAGTCCTAGTATTGATACAATGATGATTTCCTATGGGTGTGTTTATAAGAGAAGTAGTAAACCAGTTATGAAGGGAAGCAGAGTTGAAACTATCGAAGCAGCTAGGAAGGAATATAAACAACTACTGGATCAGGGGTGGAAGAAAACAAGTATCTTCCGGATCTATTTCAAGGCACAATTTAGATTAAAGTACTTCACATGAGCTCCCCCTACAGCTCCCCTTTCTTAATTTGAGACAGTAAACAATAAAAAAGCGAGTTGGGAGACTCGATAGCACGACTTGGTGTTTAAGAGTCGGGGCGACAGGATTCTAACCTGCGACCTAGTACTCCCAAAGCACTGGGTGTTATTTTTAAGAAAACCTTGAGGCTTTATTTATAGCCTAGAGTAACTATAGATGGTGGAACGAGTTTGAGACAACATTTTGCAATATCTTCGAAGATCATACAAGATGTTTATAGAATTTAGCGCCCCCCTCTATGACCTAGTATCCTCTGTTAACTAGGTCTGAGATTTGATAGTTTTTGGGAAGTTGATCTGCAATAAGGGACAATTAAAAATATTTATTTTCAGGAATTATTTTTTTTGCTAGTAATAGAAAGCCAATAAAAATTAAAAAATAAAATGCTTTATGTTCAGCATTGGTCATTTAAGGCCGGATATCATCAAAAAGGTGCAGAAAAATTTCTTGGTGGTGGGGGAGATTATCCTGGAGTTGAGATGATTGGAAGATATCACGCACCCGGTTCTCTGGAGGGCTGGATAGTTTTAAAGACTGATGATCCAAAAGCAATATATCAACATGCTGCTGAATGGGGTGAATTTCTAAATTGGGAAACTACACCTGTATTTACCGATGAAGAAGCTGGTCCAATAGTTGCCAAAGTCTACTCATAAATAATTATGAGATTGACATTTGATCTAAAATAAGGGGCAATTAGCTCCTCTTATTAATTAATGAACACTCTCATCATCTCTACGTTTAGCTGTACATTTGAAGAATTTAAAAATGATGTAACTACATTATTTCTTGAAGAAATGTGCAAAGAGTTTGTGACTGATTATGAGTTTGTTAAAGTCAATGACCATAAATCTCATTTATTAATGAACTGTACTGACTTAGAAAAATTAGGAGCAGAAATGGAATCGCCTTTTGCTAAAGAATGGGATAAAAAAAATAATTGTCAGGATACCGTCTATTCGATTGAACTTGTTGGATAATATGAAACGCTTACTACTTGCACCGCTATAAAATTAAGCACCTTTTCAAGATCTTCGAATATACTAGCGCCCCTTTCTCATTTGAGATTGCAGACAATAAAAAAGCGAGTCTGGGTAACTCGCTATTATGACTTGGTTTTAAAGCTACATCTGACTTTTTGCTTGGTTTTGCGAAGTTTGTCATGACAAATAAAGCAATATTTGTCTGCAATTTGTCCGCAAAATATTAGTTAAGAAAAACTTTAATAGCATTTTATACAAGATATTGATCTATTTAAATCAATAAAAATTTGAGAGATGGAATATAGTTTTTGGGAATTACGAGCAAAAATTTTGGAATCATTTGATTACTTCGAATATCTAAATTCAATATCATTTCATCCACCTGTAATGATAATAACTACATTAGTATTCTTTTACATAAGAAGAAAAATTTTATTAACTGGTAAAAAACATTAGCAATCTATTTAATATTTATATTTTTGAATGAGTCAAAAATTAAATAAACAAAGCAAGTAATAAAAACAATTACATATATAGATTCCATTTAACTTACCGTTGTTATTGAACTGCTTAATCCATAAGTGAGAAAAATAAAACTTGCAAAAGTAACTCCAATCATTACTGTTGTGTAGAGTTTATTTAGTTTGAAATTACTACTTGCAGATGAAAAGTCTGCAATAACAAAACCTTTCATTGAATATTTATCTCTATTTCTGAAATTATTGCTGTTAACCAAACTGCCTAAAATTGAATCTGTTGAAACTTTTATTTCTTGATTGATAACAGAATTTAAACCTTTATCTTCATTGAAGAATCTTGGAAACATGTATGCATGCCATAAAGCTATTATTGCCACCCAGAAAACTACACTAACCCCTGCAAAACCAAAAAGTAAGAATCTAAAGGTTTCCATATTTGTTTTTTAATTAACTAAAATCTACATCAAAAATTTATCTAAAATATCTCAATCAAAAAAAATATACTTTAAATAATTCAATTAATCATTTCATGATGTTACTAATGATTATAAACAACGTTATTAGGGGTTTTTCTTTAAATATAAGTTAATGATCAAATCATTTATTTAACTAAAAAAGACAAAATAATAATCAAATTTAATATTACTTTTTAGAAATGGATTTCAGGATTTTACTTGTTATTACACCAATAATATTCTCATGGATATTTACAGTCTTTTGGTTAGGTAGGTGGGATGTATTTAGATTAACGCCACTAGGATTACCAAAGAAGGGAGTAACTCCTTTTAAAAATTATCAAGTATGGGAAGATTCAGCATTAATTCCTGATGTTGGCAGACCAGCAGAAGGTTATCCAGTTTTTACTGTAAGAACCGCAGCAGTTAATGCCCTAGGGATTCCAACTGTTTTCTTCCTTGGAGCAATATTGGCAATGCAGTTTAAAACTTATTAATAGGAAATTTTGATGGACATCAGATTTTTAATTGTTGGAGCACCATTTTTAATTGCATTTTTTTATACCTTATTTTGGCTAAAAAAATGGGGTGCTTTTAATTCTACGAATAATAATTTGCCAAAAAATATTTCTCTTAAAAATGAATCAATAGAACAAAGTTATATTTTAGAGAATATCTTTTTAACAAAAAATTAATCAAATTTTTCTCACCCCTTAATTAATACCTTGTTATGATTCCCATAGAACAGTATTTATTTTTTGCAGTTTCTCTTTATGCATTTCTTTATCTTTCAATAACTATAGTTAATGCATTAATTAGTTTTTCCTAAGCAATAATCACATAAAATATTAAACACTTATTTGTATAAAATTAATCTTCCTCTATTTTAAATCTCATTATATAAATATGTAAGTAGATATTAGGGCAATCTACTAACCGCTAGCTTTGATAAAGCGGTTCGTAATGAGAACCTCCCTTTGACCTCATTTTCTTTTTCGCAATCTTAGAAAATGAGGTTTAAATAATTTTTATTAGTCAGGAATATTAAAGTTAATTTTCTATATAAATCCAGTCATTAAATTTTATTCATGGTTATGTATATTATTTACTTTTTAAAAAAGAGTTTTTTCTTTATAAAGAATATGTAGATATTTGGCAAATCTGCAACGGTATAAGATTCCGTCTTTATGAACCTAGCCAACGAAAATATTCTTAACTACGTTTTAGTTATTTTAGTAGTTAGGAATATTTTTATTTTAAGGGTAATTTTTTCTTAAAAACAAATGATCAATAAATCACAAAAAGTATCCTCATTAGAAAATATCTACAAGAATTTGGAATCTGGAATGCCAGAGAATAAATCTATTAAAGAATATGCTCTCCCTAATGCGAGACAGTGGTTAGGTGGAAGATATTTAGCCCTTTGGGTATTACCTATTTATATAATTAGAAAAATTGCAAAATTCGCAGCTTCCTCTGCATTTATAAAACCATATTCTCCAATTAAAAATGGCCCTTCCTATAAAAGACCAGAAACTTTGTACACCTCTTTAAAAAGTGTTTTTAAAGGAGAAGACCATTTAAGATTTTTTGATCATAGGTTTATTGCTATTTGGGTTTTGCCTATTGCTTTGACTGGAATTGTTTTTGAAGTGCTTTTTATATCTCCTACTAAGAATACTTTCCCTTTCAATTAAGCATCTTTTGTCCGCAATTTGTCCGCAATCATTGAGGACAGAATTTAAATAATAAAAAAGACAGGCTGGGAAACCTGTCTGTGACTTGGATTATAAGAGTCGGGGCGACAGGATTCGAACCTGCGACCTAGTGCTCCCAAAGCACTCGATCAGCAAATTGCGACAGTACCCATGAGAACGAAGTGAGGCTATGACTTTAGTTTGAAATATTTGTTATCAAAATGAGTCTCAAGAATTGTCTTATATGCCAGCAAAGTGTTGCAAAGTTAAGCATTTGATCGCCCAGGGATCGCTCAGCTATGACCTAGTGTCATAAAAACAATAATAATTTTTACGAGCCAATCATTGTCACAATGTGGCCTTAAGTAATAAATAATGCAGGCTTAGCTTTTTTATGCAAGAAGTAAGAGCTTTAAATCAGTTGCTAGATATATATCAAGAGTTATTGATTATATCAAAATAATTTGATGTATTCTTAACCTTTGAATTTCGTCTTTTGTTTGATGCTATAAATGAATTGACTTTTATCAAAGTGGTTAATGAGTATTTTAAAAAAATCTCTCATTTTATCTTCTGCAATTTCATTAATACTTGCTCCATCTGCGATGGCTTCAAAAAGATTGAGCGGAGCTGGTGCATCATTTCCTTCGAAAATTTATACCAGGTGGTTTTTTGACTTAGCTAAATCTGGAGGCCCTAGAGTTAATTATCAGGCAGTAGGTTCTGGATCTGGAAGAAAAGCTTTCATAGACGAAACTGTAAATTTTGGTGCATCAGATGATCCTATGAAAGATTCTGATATAGAGAAAGTTAAAAGAGGACTTGTGCAAATACCGATGGTAGGTGGAACAATTGCGTTTGGATATAACTATGATTGCGACCTGAAACTAACACAAGAGCAGGCTGTTCAGGTAGCGATGGGAATGATAAAAAATTGGAAGGAATTAGGATGTAAGTCAGGTAAATTAACTTGGGCGCATCGTTCTGATGGATCAGGCACGACTAAAGCTTTTACAAATTCTATGGAGGCTTTCTCTAAAACCTGGAATTTAGGTACTGGTAAATCTGTTAAATGGCCTTCGGGAGTTGGAGCAAAAGGTAATTCTGGTGTTGCAGGTTTTATTCAAAATACTCCGGGTGCAATCGGTTATGTAAACCAGTCATACATTAAAGGTAATGTTAAGGCTGCTGCACTTCAAAATCTTTCTGGTGAATTCGTTACTCCTAATACTGAATCAGGCGCGATAGCTTTGAATGGAATAAATCTTGATGAAAACTTGGCTGGTAAAAATCCGAATCCTTCTGCTAAAGGAGCTTATCCAATAGCAACTTTGACTTGGATACTTGCTTATGAAAAAGGTAACGGAAGAAATACTAAGGCAATTCAAGATACATTCTATAAATTACTCAGTGATGAATATCAAGATAAAGCTCCTGCCTTAGGTTTCGTTCCCTTGAAAGGAGAAATTTTAAAAAAATCAATTGAGGCTGTTGGAAGAATAGGAAGGTAATTTAGAACTAGTAAGCTATGCAAGGTATTGCAAATGATCGCCCAGAGATCGCCCAGAGGATAATTGAGAATCTTGAGAAGTCAATCGGGGCGACAGGATTCGAACCTGCGACCTAGTGCTCCCAAAGCACTTGCACCAACAAGACTATAATTGAGACTTATAGCTATATCAGGACATTTAGGCGAATATGTATGGACTAGTTCGGACTAATGTCTTGGATTTTGGGAACTTTTTGGGCACATAGTCTATGAAGTTTTTAATTGACAATTGATCTAAAATTGGAGGGTATAAAAACCCTCTTTTTTATGACTGCTCAAAAATTTATGAATGTTGTTCGATTTAAATTAAAGTCTGATTGTGTAGATAAGTATTTCGAAATAATAGATAAAACAAATTTTGAGGGGATGACTCAAAGATATATCGCTAAAACTGGAAATTATGATTACTGTTTTGTTGGGATCTGGAAAAGTGCAGAAGCTATTGCAGCTCAAAGACCAGCTATGATTGCTCACCTTGATGAGATAAGAGGATTTATGGAAGAGTTGTCTCCTGAACTTGGAGTTACTGATCCTGTCTCAGGAAATATTGTTTCTAAAGTTGGATATCACGATTGACAGTCAAACTAACATAGAGGGATAAAATCCTCTTTTTTTATGAATACCTTAATAGTTTCTACTTTTGATTGTTCTTTTGAAGATTTCGATAAATTTGTAGCAGATTTCCATGAAAAAGAGGGACATAAATATGTCGAGGAATATGAACTCATCAAGGTAAATGACCATAAAAGTCACTTAATACTGAAAGTTAAAGATTTAGAAGGGTTTGCTGCGGCTACAAGTACTCCAGAGATGAAAGAGTGGGATAAAGAAAATGGTTATAAAGATATTTGTTATTCACTAACTCCAGTTGAATAAAATGAAACGCTTACTACTTGCACCGCTTAAAAATAACTTCTAAAAATACTGGTTTTCTTCCAAACCTCTTTCAATAATTCTGCACATTCTTTTCTTGCTTTTTTCTTAAATCTTCGTAAGTATGCGTATATAGGCTCTAATTTGCTCTAAAAAACTTTCACATGGGGGTTGAAGATTATGGAAATTCCAGACGAAATGTTGAAAGAAATTAGAGAAAGTGGATACGATCAAGAGCTTGTATTTACACAAATAAGAAAGCTATTAGACAGCGATAAACCAATTAAAGAAAACGAGTACAATCTAGAGCTTATAGACAATTACTTATTAGACAAAGATCCACAAGAACTATCCAAAAATGCTGCTGAGATAGTAATGGCAGCAGAGCTTATAGACAATTACTTATTAGATAAAAGATTTATGAGAGAGCTTGAAGACAGGGATGAATATGATGCTGCTTAAAAAAATAACTTAAATGTTTGATTAATTGACAGTCGATCTAAATTAGGGAGCAGTTAGCTCCTTTTTTTAATAGCAAAGTACGCTATCCGCTTTAATTGATTCTTCAATTAGAACATCCGGCATCACAAATTCTGCTGAATATCCATCTAGAAGCTTCTCATCGTAACCCCTAGATTTAGCAGACATACCTGAAACATATATGGTAACTTTTGAGTTCTTTAAATTTTGAAGATGTTCGTATAAATCTCCAGTACCTTGACCAACTATTTCACCAGCTTTTTTGCAATCTAATATTTGTATTCCGTCTCCTGCTAGAAAAAGAGTTACTTTATGATCGTTTTTTTCTGCAGTAAGGGCAACTAATAAACCTAAAGTTACTTTATTTTTGGATTCTAAACCGCTGTAAATATGAACTAACACTGTATTGTCGGTAATGATAGACATTTAATACTCCCGAAATTTTTGTTTTTATATCTTAAATAAAATCTATTATCCTTAGCTGTTTTTTTGTGAAACGCTTACTACTTGCAAAAATGGGGCGAGAGAAAACCCCTTTAAGTTACGCCAAGTCGGGTAGAACGAAATACCAAACTTTATTCTAAAGTTATGCCAATTATTCTGGAGAAAATAATTTTTGGGCACTTTTTGGGCACTCTACTTTTTAGGGTAAATATATTATTAGCTGAGACTCACTGCTATAACTGATCGGGGCGACAGGATTCGAACCTGCGACTTAGTGCTCCCAAAGCACTCGCCCTCCAATTTGAGGAAGTAATCTTAATAAACAAGTTAGGCTGTGACAAGTAAGTTGTAATTTTAGAGAGGTTGTTATTCTCAGAAATAGGTCAAAGGTATACAAATTTATCCATAAAGATAAAATTCCTCGCCCGTTTATCGCCCGCAATTTAAAAAAGGTTTTATAAATTTAATTCAAAGAACTTTCTTAACTTTTATTCATCCAGCTAATCCAATCGGCGGATATTTCTTTGGGACAAACAGCCTCGCATTCAAGATTATTACTACATTGACCAAAACCTTCAATAGTCATTTGTTTTCGCATTTTTATTGACCTTTCTTTTTTACCATTAATACCTTGAGGGAGTTGTCCTAAATGAGCTAGTTTTGCCGCTACAAAAAGACTTGATGATGCATTTTTACATCCTGCAACACACGCCCCACAACCTATACACGTAGCAGTTTCAAAAGACGAAAATGCTTTTTTAGGACTTATTGGAATTAAATTGGCATCGGGTACGTTGCCAGTCTCGGTAGAAAAATAACCACCCGAAATAATTAATTTATCCAATGCATTTCTATCTACTGACAAGTCTTGGATAATTGGGAATGATTTTGCTCGCCATGGTTCAAGGATTATCAAAGCATTATCTTTAAAATTTCTCATATAAAGCTGACAAGTAGTTGTACCTTTTTTTGGCCCATGAGGTTGACCATTTACTAAAAAACCACAACTTCCACATATTCCCTCTCTACAGTCATGATCAAAGGTAACGGGCCTAATATTCTTAGTTGTTAATTCTTCATTCAATTGATCTAAGGCTTCGAGTAAAGATATTTTTACAGATACTTTTTCTAAACTAAATTCTTCATATGACCCATTAGATTCATTGCTAACTTGCCTCCAAACTTTAAATTTAACAGAAATAAAATCTTTCATTTATAGTTTCTAGTATTTAAGTTAATCTTTTTGAAGTTTAGGTCTTCAGAAAATCTCATGTGAGAATTATTGTCAGAATTAAATTTCCAAACTGCTATGTGGGAGAAAAGGTCATCATTTCTCTTGGCTTCTCCTTCCTTAGTTTGATATTCTTCTCTGAAATGGGCTCCGCATGATTCCTCCCTTTCAATAGCATCTTTAATCATTAGTATTGAGAGTTCAATAAAGTCTTCTAGCCTTAAAGCTTTCTCAAGCTCTACATTTAAACCAGAATTTGTTTCAGGTATTTTTAAATTTGAATAAAAATTATTACTTAAAATTTCTACTTCTTCAAGGGCAGATTTCAGGTCATTTCTATTTCTACTAATACCGCATTTTGAGATCATTATTTCTCCTAGTGCTCTGTGGAAATAGTCAACAGGTTTTTCACCTTTTATTTTTAGTAAAGCTTTTATTTTTTTATCGACGTAATTTAAAGCCTCTTTACAAGCCTCATCAATTCTTCTGTTATCTATCCCCTTATTATTTGCTAACCAAGAGGTGATAGTTTTTGGTGATATAAAGTATCCATCACACAAGCATTGCAATAAAGCATTTGCTCCTAGCCGATTAGCGCCATGCACAGAATAGTTAGCCTCTCCTAAAACGAAAAGGCCATCAATATTGCTCATTAAATTGTAATCAACCCATAATCCACCCATTGTGTAATGAGGGGCTGGATAAATCTTCATAGGTACTTTTGTTGGATCTTCACCAACAATTCGTTCATACATCTCTAATAAATTCCCATATTTAGCCTTTATTACCTTTAATCCATCTTTTTTTATTGAGTCTTGTAAGTCAAGATATACTCCTTTACCACCAAAACCAATACCAAAACCTTTTTCACAGATCTCTCTTGCTCTTCTAGAGGCGACATCTCTAGGAACTAAATTCCCATATTTAGGATATTGTCTTTCCAGAAAATAGTCTCTTTCATGTTCTGGAATATTTTCAGGATCATCTTTGGAATCAATTTTTTTTGGTAACCAAATCCTTCCATCATTCCTTAGACTTTCGCTCATTAAAGTTAATTTGCTTTGATAAATATCTCCAGGAGGTATACATGTTGGGTGTATTTGTGTGAAAGAGGGATTTGCAAAATTTGCCCCCCTTTTGTGGGCCCTCCAAATTGCGGTGGCATTCGATTTTAATGAATTTGTTGATAGGTAATATACGTTGCTATATCCACCAGTTGCTAAAACAACACAATGTCCTTTATAAGTCTCTAAATTTCCATTAATTAAATTTCTTGCAATTACTCCTCTTGCAATATCATTCACAATTACTAAATCAAGTACATCTCTTTTTGTTATAAGTTCAATATTTCCAAGATTCACCTGTCTAGATAAGGATTGGTAAGCTCCATATAGTAACTGTTGCCCTGTTTGACCTCGGGCGTAAAAAGTTCGACTAACTACAGCACCTCCAAATCTACGAGTAGCAAGAGTTCCATCATATTCACGAGCAAAAGGCACACCTTGTGAGACACATTGATCAATTATTGAACTACTTAATTCAGAAAGACGTTGGCAACTTGCTTCTCTTGCTCTAAAATCTCCCCCAAGTACGGTGTCTTTAAATAATTGATCTATAACAACTTTATTTTCTTCATCTGATAATGATCTTGCAGCATTAATACCTCCTTGGGCTGATACTGAGTGTGCTCTTCTGGGACTATCATGATAGGTGAGAAGTTTAATCTTAAATCCTTCCTCAGCGAGAGTAGCTGCAGCAGAACTGCCTGATAAGCCGCATCCTACAATAATAATTTCAAATTTATTTTTCTTTTCAGTAGTAAGATTTGATAGGTTTTTAACTGTTTTTTGCCACGCTCCTTCTACTTCTCCGGTTGGTAAATTTGGATTAATGACGTTATTCATTTTATTATTTAAATCTTAGGTAAAAAGTCATTATTAAATAAGAAAGTCCAAAAAATATAGATATAAATCTACTTATATATCTTATGTTTAACGAATTACTTTGACTTAAGATCCCTAAACTTCTATGGCCTGATTCAATACCTTGTACCATATGAAAAAAAAGTGAGATTGATGCTAAAGAATAAAGAACTAAAATATGAACACCTCCCAATTTATTTTTTAGAGAAATTAACTCCAAGTTATCGCCTGGTCTAGGGAATCTCAATTGCAAGAGATGAATTATTAAAAAGGAAGCTAAGATTACGCCTGTAAAAGGTTGAACTTTGGATGCAAGTACTCCTAGGTAATCATTTCTCCTAGTCTTTAATATTGCTTTATTACCAATTGATCTATTTTTTAAAACCTTTTTTAATGTTAGAAAAATATGAATTGTGAATGTTATAGCAAGTACTATTTCAGAATAAGTTAAAAATAAACTTGAATGTAAATTTGACGCGTATATTTCAAAAGCATCAGGATTAATTCCTGCAAAAATAACTCCTGCAAGGTGTACTGCAATAAAAAAAACTAAAACTAATCCACTGTATGATTGAAATTTTTGTGTAAGAGTTTCAAGGTCCAAAAATTAAATATTAATGTTTTAGGTTCATTCTTCTAATTTTAATCAAACATTAAATAATGTGGGAAATCTTAGAATATTAAAATAATATAATTCAGGCATATTCATCTTAAAAACTGTTGAGATACCCTCCAAAGTTATTCAAAGTTATACAAATCCTCGCCCATTCCTCGCCCGAAACGTTTTTGAGAATCTTGAGAAGTCAATTGGGGCGACAGGATTCGAACCTGCGACCTAGTGCTCCCAAAGCACTCGGGATATTTTCATAGAGAATTATAAGAACAGTTACTATCACTAAATATTTTTCTGATCGCTAATCAATTTTGAGACAGAAAAGAGGTCTTGATATTGCTTGAAATAGCATGATATTAGTCAGGAGGGGCTCTTGGAGGGGCTCTTGGAGGGGCTCTTTAACAACCTAGTGCCTCAGAGAATATTGGGTTTAAATTTACCTTTAATTGAATTACATTAATATACTAAAATTTGTAGATAATTTAAATTTTTTTGTTTATAAATAATGTAACTCTAAATATAACTTTGATTAAAAATCAATATTTACAAATAGCATTAGCAACTTTTCTAATAGGTAATGTCCCTTTTGCTTTTGCTGATTTGCAAATACAAAATGAGGAGAAAATTTTAAATAATAAAAATTATGCTCAAGCTAATTGCAATTTAAATAAAGCTGCTGTTGAAAATTGTTTAAATTCCAAAAATAGTTATAAACCAAAAGACAAATTAGATGAATACATAATTAATGGAGCAACTTATTCAACTAAGTTTGTTCCTTTAATGAATAATGGCGCAGAAGGCAGTGAATATACTGATCTGATGTTTAGTGATGGTAAAAGAATATTAGCTGATGCCGGATATGACTTTGTAAATTCAACTGCTAATAGTTCTATTCAAAGCATTCCATTTTTTGCTCAGACAACCGTAAATATTTCTGGAGGAACAGAATCTGATACAAGCTTCTCAATAAATAGTTTGATGAAACTTAGTGAACTTGCAAAAGATGATGAGGGTGATTTAAAGACTCTTGCCTTCTCTCAAGCAAGATTTGCTACTGCTACAAATGCAGATGGTTCCACTATTAACCTTGGTTTAGGGATTAGAAATCGTCCCAATGATATTTCTATGGTTGGAGCTAATGCGTTCTGGGATTACAGAATGACTGATTATAGTGATGCCCATAGCAGACTTGGATTAGGTGGAGAATATTTCTGGAAAGATTTTGAATTTAGAAATAACTGGTATATGTCAATAACTGATGAAAAAGATGTAACTATAAAAGGTGTTTCCTACAAAGAGAGAGTAGTACCAGGATGGGATGTGGAAGTAGGTTACAGATTACCAAATAACCCAGAACTTGCTTTCTTTGTAAGAGGATTTAACTGGGACTACAAAAATACGCAAGATAATTCTGGTTTAGAAGGTTCTGTTAGTTGGCAAGCCACTCCTCATGTTGGTCTTGAAGCTTGGGTCTCTAATGAAATCTCCGCAGCTTCTACAACTGTTAATACTTCATTACCTGGAACAGATGAGACTTTTTTTGGATTAAGAATGAATATCACAGGCAGCCCAGTGATATTTGGCAAAAAAGATTATAAGAAAAATATGATTACTCAAATGACTCAACCTGTAAAACGTAAATATGATGTTCTTCTAGAGAGGTCATCAGGTACATTCCAAAATCGAGCTAAAGGAGTTTAATCAAAATGCTTAAAAACAAAAAAACTAAAATGAAGTTGATTTCTAAGAATTTCTTAAAAACTTTATCAGGTCTAGGATTCTGTTTTATTGCCTCTTTACTTAGTTCAACGAATAAAGTATCTGCAAATGCATGTCCTACCAACCCTAGCAGTTCATATTTTAATAGTAATGGTAGTTGCTATATAACTCCTGATGCCTACAAAATTACTGTTTATGAGATGGGCTTATGTACTGCTGATCCTTTAGCAACTACAACCGTGGCAGAGAATGGCGATGTAACGACTGATTATGCGATAAATGAGAGCTCTTGTTCTGCAACTTTTATAAATGAAAATGGAGTTACGCTTGATCTTGCTGGTGGAGCAGCACAGGCTCTCACAGGAGGTACTAATTTGAGACCACCAACCGGAAGCTATGGCCATGCTTATATAAAAATAAAAAATGTTTTTGGATTAAAAGGTTCTTATACCTTGGGAGGTACTACTTATTATTCAAAGGGTGTCATACAAAGTGGAGTAGAAAACGGCGTTTCTGATACTGATGAATCTAATTATGAAGAATGGGAGGAAAAATTAGTAGATTTTGATAAGGGTAGCTCATGTGAACCAGTTGAAAGTAATAGATTAATGGCTGCTTCCGAAACTTTTAGTACTGGGGTGACAGGCACAATGAAAGCATTGTTGGCTTCTGTAAGTGGTAGTACTTATACAGGGACTACCCAAGCTAACTGCGGAGATTCAACAAGATTATTTGGAGTATTTTCACCAACAAATGATGTTGTAATTTCTGAACAAACTCAAGGTTTAGAGGTAACTTTCACAATTACTGATAGAGGAGTATCTGTATTTGGTGGAAATAATCCATATGACGTCGAGTTTGGAAGTGGTCCATTCACTCCTAAATTTCAAACCTTTTAAAATCTCTCAAAATATTTGAGAGGCAAAGGGAGCACCAATAGGTGCAAGTAATAGCAAGCTATAGCTCAGGAGGGGCTACTAGAGGGGCAAATCTTATATTAAGACGATTAGTCAATATCTCAAACCTACTGCAATAACTGATCGGGGCGACAGGATTCGAACCTGCGACCTAGTGCTCCCAAAGCACCCGCGCTACCAAGCTGCGCCACGCCCCGCTCATAAGATATTAGTTCATAACAGGCATCTACAAAAGACCAAATTGCTAAATATTTTATAAAAAATCACTTTTTAGGCTAGAAAATGATCTTTGTCGCTACTTTGTCACTAGAAAAACAGATGTTTTGTCACTAGAAATTAGTCTTTTGCAGCGACAGAAATCATCTCTAATCTTGATTGAAACCAAATTCAGTCTTAAAATATTATTTCGAAGCTAAAATATGAATTAAAATTTGATTTCATAATAATAATTACAAGAACATTCTCTTTTTAAATTGAAAGCATGAAAAAACTAGAAGATTTAATTTTAACCTATAAGGATTTCCCAAAAAAAGGAATTGAATTTAAGGATGTACTTGGAATTATTCAAGAGCCTGCAATCTTTAAGGATCTTATTTTAAAAATGTCTAATAGTAAAATCATAAAAAATTGTGAAGCAATAATCTCAATAGATGCTAGGGGTTTCATTTTTGGTTCAGCGATTTCTTTACAGGCGGCTAAACCTATGATAGTTGCAAGAAAACCAGGAAAGTTGCCTGGAGAAGTTATTAAACAAAATTACAACTTAGAATATGGCGAAAGTTCGCTTTCATTACAAAGAAGTGCCTTAAGGAAATATGCTTCATTTGCTGTTGTAGATGATCTTCTCGCTACTGGGGGAACTGTAAATTGCGTTTCAAATTTACTAGAGAAAAATGGTAAAGAAGTTTTGGGACTAATAACCGTTGTGGAATTGACTGAACTTAAGGCCAGGTCAAAATTTAACTTTCCAGTTGAGTCAGCAATTTGTTTTTGATAATTTAAAAATTGATCTTTATAGACCCTTAAAACCTTAAAATATACATAAATATAAAAATCTTTCAAATTAGTTTCTTGAAATTTGTTTTGAACTAATAGATTTCAATTCCAATTTATGAAATTTTTATTCTCTTTTTAAATGACTAAAGAAATTAAAACACCTTGGGGGAAATTAACACCAGAGGTAAGTCTGTTCCCAATTTATTATTTATTATTTATTTATTGTTTTATATATATACTTCCTTTCGGAAAACTTTTTATTGGAACTAGTTGGTTTGATTGGCTTAGAAGTGAAGATGGCCCTCTCGAATGGATTCAGTTTATTGAATATTCTTTATCCTCTTTTTTATCTTTTATGATATTTTTTAAGCAAAAGAAAAAAAGAGAAATTAATACAATTATTTGGCTTTTAATGGCGCTCTTCTGTTTTTTGATTGCCGGTGAGGAAATAAGCTGGGGAGAGAGATTAACTGGTATAGGAATAAGTTCGATTTCAAGTATCAATGTGCAAGGTGAAACCAATTTTCATAATTTGCCTTTTTTTCATAATTACTTACTGGACCCCGCTTTTGAAATTTGTTGTATTTTTTTTGGATGGATAGGTTGGAAACGATTTAAAAAAATAAATGCATTTCCAAGTAAAAAATATTCGTTATTTTTTCTATTTGTAGCCTTATTTTATTTTTATTTTGATATTTCATGGGCTTCAACAACAGAACAGATAAGAAATGATCAAGAAATATTTGAATTTCTATTATCTACTGGTATTTATTTACATATTTTAGAAAACTTTAAAAAATATTTTAGTATTAAATAGGCCTTGTAATACGAATCTTCTTGGACACTTATAAAACCTAAAAATCTCAAAATAGATACCTAGATGTTGGATTTAAGTTATTTAATAGGTAGATGTTTTTAAATTAAACCTACAGATCCAGCTGTAAAACCTACCACTAGAAAAAAAGAAAATTCAAGTAAGTCTCTCGGTAAAGAGTTTACAAATAAATTGATTTGAGTCATTTGACCTTGTGCTCCTCAGGTTTTTTAAATTTATAAAAATATAACTAACAATTTTTTTTGTTGAGGGTTGTTATGGAATATTTTCTTTTTTCTAAAGAATTCAAAGATACATAAAAAAATTATAAAAATTCGGAAAATTTCATAAGAGAAATAATGATTGAAAAAAGATATTTATGTTAATAACTTTTTGAGATGCTATATTAACACCAATTGTGTATTCCTTATGGACTACAAAAAAAAATCTCTGAAAAATTTAAATCGTAGTGAAAGCTACGAAGAAATTGATACAAGACTAGCATCAGGATGGTATGTTGATTCTGAAGGTATCAATAAGAAAAAAAAATACAAAACTAAAGAAATTACTTACAAAATTTCAAAAAAAAATATTTAATATTTAATCTTAAACATTAGTAGTTATAATTTTGAAAATATTTTTGCTTTGAACTAAGTAAAATTTTCAATTTATTTGGACACTATAATTGTCCTGTTGATAAAACTTCTTTAAAAAAATGAAAGGTTTTGGAAACCATGAAAAATCTAATAATGAGATAAAAAAAAATTCAAATCTAGAAAACTTAAAAATACAAAAAACTAGTCAGGCAATTCAGTTACATTCAATGGGCAATATTTCAGATGCAATTAATTATTATAGAAACATAATAAATCAAGGATGTAATGATCATAAAGTTTTTTTAAATTATGGAGTCATCTTGAAAAACTATGGAAAATTAAAGGAAGCAGAATTTGCTATACGCAAAGCAATTAAAATAAACCCTAAATACGCTTTGGCCCATTCAAATCTTGCGATCATTTTGAGAGATCTAGGAAAATTAAAGGAAGCAGAATTTGCTATACGCAAAGCAATTAAAATAAACCCTGATTATGCGTTGGCTTATTTAAATCTGGGGTCCATTTTGAGAGATCTAGGAAAATTAAGAGAAGCAGAATTTTCGACCCGAAAATCAATTGAAATAAACCCTGGCCTTGCCGAGGCGCATTCAAATCTGGGGACCATTTTGAGAGATCTTAGGAAATTAAAAGAAGCAGAATTTTCCACCCGAAAAGCAATTGAAATCAAGCCTGATTATGCTTTAGCTCATTCTAATCTGGGGAGTATATTAAAAAATCTTGGGAAATTAAAAGAAGCAGAATTTTGTTTTTGCAAAGCTATTAAAATTCAACCTTATTTAGCAAACGCATATTTTTCTTTGTCGACTCTTAAATATTCAAACGAAGATAGTGTATGGATAAAACATCTTTTCTCTGAAAATATTTTAAAGACCAAATTAAAAAAAAATAAAATAAATATATACTTTGCAAGAGGTAATATTCTTCATAAGGAAAAAAAATACGAAGAAAGTTCCCGGTACTATAATTTAGCAAATAATCTAAAACTTGATATTAAACCGTCTCAATCAGAGGAAAGAATTAAAAAATCTAAGAGATTGTTTATTGAAACTAACAAAATAAAAAAAAATAAAAAAGAGACTAACAAAAAAGAATGTACCAGATTTCCAGAGAGTATTTTCATTGTAGGGATGCCAAGGAGTGGGTCTACTTTGCTTGAGTCAATTCTCAGTTTGAATAATGATGTTTATGATTTAGGTGAGGTAAATATACTTGAAGAATCATATTTAGAGCAAAAACAATTTGATCAAGAACAAACCCTCTTTGACATATATATGAATAAAATAAGTCTTTACACAAATGAATTTAAAATAACAACAAACAAATGGTTATATAACTATCAATATACAGGTATAATTATAAGTCAAATTCCTGAAGCCAAAATTATTCACTGTTATAGAAATCCTCTAGATAATATTCTTTCTATTTATAGAGCAAATTTTGAAAGCGGAAACGAATATTCTTCTTCATTAGTTGATTGCTCAAATATATATTTAGATCAGGAAGACATAATGAGTAAGTATAAGGACAAATTTAGATCAAAAATATATGATCTAAATTATGATTCCTTAGTAGTTGATCCATATAAAGAAATTAAATCTTTGATCTCTTGGTTAGGTTGGCAGTGGGATGATTCATATTTATCCCCTCATCTAAATCCTCGTCCAGTATCTACTGCGAGCAGTGTTCAAGTTCGCGCCCCAATTAATTCAAAGTCAAGGGGTGGATGGAAAAACTACAAAAATATGCTTAAACCTTCCATTAAAATCCTTACAGAAACTGATAGATATCGAGGCTTGCTCTTATGAAGTATCAATAAATAAATATGCCTCAAAGTTAATTTTTCTCAGAATTTAAAAAATCTTTTTACTTTATTTATAATTTCAATAAATTAATCCAAGTATTATTTTAATTTGATTACAACATAAGCATTATCCTAAATTTATAGTTATAGATGATTTAAGTGATTCTGTGTAAGATGAAGGGATTTGGAGATAAAAAACAATCAAAAAATAAAAAACTAAAAAATGAAAATAAGCAATTAAATAATGATCAATTAATCAAGAAAGCATTCCAACTTCAAGCTCAAGGGAAAAAATTAGAAGCGGCAAAATATTACTCATATTTAATTAAAAAAGGTTTAGAAGACTATAGAGTTTTTTCTAATTATGGAGCATTCCTTAAAGAAATTGGAAAATATCAAGAAGCAGAAAAAGAACTTAATAAAGCTATTAAATTAAATCCTAAATATGCTAACGCTTTCTATAATCTTGCAGGTATATTTATTGAAAAGGGTGATTTACCAAAAGCAGAAATTAATCTCAGAAAAGCAATTGTTCTTAATTCTGATTTTGCAAATGCTCATTATAATCTAGGATTTATTTTGAAAAATCTGGGTAAATTTCAGGAAGCAAAATTACATTATAAAAAAGTACTTGAAATAAATCCTCATTTTACTGATGCATACTTGTCTCTTTCAACTATGCAAGAAACCGAAAAAGAGCAAAAATGGAAAAACCAACTTTTTTCTGAAAGTTTTTTAGAAAATAAGAATGATAAGGAGTTGGTGAATATTCTTTTTGCAAGGTCAAACATTCTTCATAAAAAAAAGAAGTATAGGGAAAGTGCATTAAATCTCGTAAAAGCAAACAATTTAAAGCTCATGATGTATAAATCAGAAGCAGATTTGCTTATTAAAAAAACTGATAAATTAAAAATTTCTTCAGGTAATATTAGGAGAAATTTTCAAGAAAATTCAAATGATCCAATAAGTATTTTTATAGTTGGACTTCCTAGGTGCGGTTCTACTTTGATCGAATCTATTATAAGTTTAAATCCCCAAGTAAATGACCTTGGAGAAGTTAATATTTTTGAAGAATCCTATAGAAAATATATACATTCTGATAAACGAGAAACTATTTCAGATATTTACAAAAAAAAATCACTGAATAATGATCAATTGGCCATAACCACAAATAAATGGTTATTTAATTATCAGTATGTAGGAATAATTGCCAGTACAATCCCAAATGCAAAAATAATTCACTGTTATAGAAATCCTCTAGATAATATTCTTTCGATTTATCGAGCGCATTTCAACACTGGTAATTCATTCTCTTCCTCCTTAATTGACTGTGCCAAAGTTTATAATGATCAAGAAGAGATTATGAATACGTATAAAAAAAAATTTAGATCATATATTTACGACTTAAATTACGATGAATTGGTAACTAACCCTTCAAGAGAAATAAAATCTTTAATAAGTTGGTTGCAATGGGAATGGAATGAAAATTACTTATGTCCGCACTTAAATGAACGCTCAGTCTCTACCCGAAGTAATGTTGAAGTTAGATCTCCTATAAATTCAAAATCTGTAGGAGGATGGAAAAATTACAGGGATATGCTTCATCCTGCAATCGAAATATTATCTTTAAATAAAAAAAATAAGAATTAATCACCTACTAATTTTTTCTGAATTGAATTGATTTTAAATTCAAAAGTCACTCTATAATTTGCACTTAAATATTCAGAAAGAGATTTCATTAATGTTTATTTGGGAATTATTCAGATTTATTATTTAACTATCAAAAAACATTAATTCATACTAATTTATCGAATCAATTGAATTAGTTTTTAATTGCTTAATTTTAAATGTAAAGGGGCTAGCTAAATAAAATCTCTTTTAGATTTTCACTGTACAAGTTTAAAAACTGGTACATTCATTCAAATAATGTATTGCTTGATACTTGATTTTGTACTTCGACATACACTATTATTGGGTGTCCTTTAAATTTCGTGTGAGGAAATTTATGAAGCTTTTTAAAAGCTTGCTTGTAGCACCTGCGACACTAGGATTATTAGCTCCTATGGCTGCTACAGCAAACGAAGTTACTATTAGTGACTTTACACCTGCTGAACAACTTGCTATCACTAATAGCCGTGTAGACGGTTTAGAAGCAAGATTAAATAATATTGAAGCTGGTAGTTTTTCAGAAACAACAACTGCATCATTCGGTCTTGATTTCTACTTAGGATCAACAGATGATGATGATTCTGTTGCTGATGACGCTCTTACTTTTGGTTACAGTCTAGGAATAGGCCTTAATACAAGTTTTACTGGCGAAGATTCTCTTGATATCACATTAGATGCTGGTAACGTTAGTGAAGGTGTTGCTGAATTTGATGGAAACACAACTGGCGACGGTTTAATAGTTGACGGTATTTCTTATACTTTCCCACTTGGTGATGCAACTATGATCGTTGGTGACTCTACTGACGGTAGTGCACTTTTCACTACAGCTTGTGCGTACGGTGGACCATCTGCAATGTTGGATGATTGCGCTAACGTAAATGCTGGTATTACCGGTGGTGAAGCAACAATCGGTGCTAGCTACGACTTTGGTAATGGATTCACTGCTGCTACTGGTTTCCAAACATCTAGTACTGCATCTGGTGTATTTACTGATGAGTCTGCAGATGCTTATGCATTCAACGCAGCTTACACAGCTGACAGCTACGGTGTTTCTCTAACTTATTCTGTTGTTGAAAATGCAGGTTTAACAAACGAAGATACTTACACTGCAGCTAATGCTTACTACACTCCTGATGGAAGCCTTCCTTCTATAAGTGTTGGTTACGAAATCGGTGATCTCGGTGGAGCAGTATCATCTAACGATGAAAAAACAAGTTTCTTTGTTGGTTTATCTTGGGATGAAGTAGGACCAGGAACTGCTGGTATTGCTTTAGGTCATAGCAACACTATGGAAGCAGATGAAGAGGAGTATATGTATGAAGCATATTACTCATATGATGTTAACGATGGAATGACAGTTACTCCATTAATCTTTACTAAGGAAAATTCAACATCCGCTAAAGATGACACAACTGGTGTAATGGTTAAGACCTCATTCAGCTTCTAAATTTATTAGTTTAATTTAGAAAGTCTCCAACACACAAAAAGACCTGCTATTAAGCAGGTCTTTTTTTATGAGGACAAATATATTTTCGTCTATAGCGTCTTGTTAATATGCTATTTATCATTTATTTTTAAAGTACTGAATTTCTGTGTGAGGAATTTTTATGAAACTATTTAAGAGTTTGCTAGTTGCACCAGCAACATTAGGTCTTTTAGCACCTATGACTGCAAACGCTTCTGAAGTAAATCTAAATGAAATTGCAAATTATTCTGATACTGAGAGTATAGAATTTGCTAATTCTTTTGAGACCGAAGATTCTAATAAAGAATCTTTAATTGCAGGCGGAGAGGGATTAGTCAGTCATGATGGTGGTTTTTCAGAAACAACAACTGCATCATTCGGTCTTGATTTCTACTTAGGATCAACAGATGATGATGATTCTGTTGCTGATGACGCTCTTACTTTTGGTTACAGTCTAGGAATAGGCCTTAATACAAGTTTTACTGGCGAAGATTCTCTTGATATCACATTAGATGCTGGTAACGTTAGTGAAGGTGTTGCTGAATTTGATGGAAACACAACTGGCGACGGTTTAATAGTTGACGGTATTTCTTATACTTTCCCACTTGGTGATGCAACTATGATCGTTGGTGACTCTACTGACGGTAGTGCACTTTTCACTACAGCTTGTGCGTACGGTGGACCATCTGCAATGTTGGATGATTGCGCTAACGTAAATGCTGGTATTACCGGTGGTGAAGCAACAATCGGTGCTAGCTACGACTTTGGTAATGGATTCACTGCTGCTACTGGTTTCCAAACATCTAGTACTGCATCTGGTGTATTTACTGATGAGTCTGCAGATGCTTATGCATTCAACGCAGCTTACACAGCTGACAGCTACGGTGTTTCTCTAACTTATTCTGTTGTTGAAAATGCAGGTTTAACAAACGAAGATACTTACACTGCAGCTAATGCTTACTACACTCCTGATGGAAGCCTTCCTTCTATAAGTGTTGGTTACGAAATCGGTGATCTCGGTGGAGCAGTATCATCTAACGATGAAAAAACAAGTTTCTTTGTTGGTTTATCTTGGGATGAAGTAGGACCAGGAACTGCTGGTATTGCTTTAGGTCATAGCAACACTATGGAAGCAGATGAAGAGGAGTATATGTATGAAGCATATTACTCATATGATGTTAACGATGGAATGACAGTTACTCCATTAATCTTTACTAAGGAAAATTCAACATCCGCTAAAGATGACACAACTGGTGTAATGGTTAAGACCTCATTCAGCTTCTAAATTTATTAGTTTAATTTAGAAAGTCTCCAACACACAAAAAGACCTGCTTAATAGCAGGTCTTTTTGTGATTAAGAAACAAATAATTTAGATTTAATAAATTACATACAAAATTTCTACTTTTTAATGAAAATATAAAATAACTTCTATAAATAGTGTTCTTAAAATTTTAGAAAACTTTTATTAAATATCTATTTAATGAATTCCCTTCATAATATAGTTAATATTTTAACTTTATAATAACTAAATTTAAAATGAGTCCTATCTTTAAATGTTTGATTTGCAGAAAAGACATAGAACGATCAACAAAAACATTTTGGATAAGGAAAGGTCATTTATTGTGTTCGACGTGCTTGGATAATATAGAAAAAAATACAAAAAAAAATAAAAGTCTATTTAAAGACTTTTATTGATTAAGTTCTCAAAAATATAGATACTAGATAAGACTTAATTAAAAGTTCATTAGTTAAGACGATAGTCGCTTTACTAATTAGAGCTTTGGTAAATTGTTCTTTATGCTAACAACTAATAATTCTTAAGTTTTTAAAAATTTTGTAAGTAAAAACTAGAACCATCCTGGAATGATTTGTCCAGTAGTAACGTATGCGCCGACAGCTGCTACGAAACCTAACATTGCCGCCCAACCATTAAAACGTTCTGCTTCAGGAGTCATAATAATAAAAGAAATTTATATAAATTATTGTAACAGTATTCATGAAGCTTTGTAAAGTATTTTTTATATTTTAAAAAAAAATATTGTATTTACCACTGATATCTAGCCATTTTTTTGCAGAAATGTTACAGAGGTGTGCATTTACTTTATTTTTTGTTTAGGTAAATTTAGGAATTTAAGGTAAAAGAAATTTCTCAGTTAATTCAGTCGAGCTAAATATTAATCTTAATTTCGTAACAATATATAAGATAATTAATCAGTAAATTTTAGTTGTATTTTTACTCTCTTTACATTGCCTCATATGCTCTGATTAAATGATTGAATGTTCCTGAAATTTCGCAAGTATTGATTAATTTATTTAAACTTCTTTTTTTAGTTCGATAAAAGTATTCAATTTTGTAGATATGGGTCGCCTGAGATTCGAACTCAGGACCAGCCGGTTAAAAGCCGGATGCTCTACCGCTGAGCTAGCGACCCATTATGTAAAATTGAGTACATTAAAAATTATCCCTTTTTAAGGCCAAAAAAACAACTTAATATTATAACTTGAACAATTGAAATACAAATCTTAACTTATAAGATAAAAGATTAAAAATTCTCTCTTTATCTTCAGTTGATAGGTAAAATGTTGTATGAACTATAAATTAATCTAAGATGTTGAGAACTATTGTCGTTTTTGCACCAATTATTGCCGCTCTAGCTTGGGTCATATTCAATATACAAAAGCCTGCAAGGGAACAATTCAATAGGGATTTTTTGGGTAAGGATTAATTAAATTTGATAGAAAAAGAAGTAATAGTTATTGGGGCAGGTTTAGCAGGGTCAGAGGCAGCCTGGCAAATAGCTAACGCAGGGATAGCTGTTAAATTAGTTGAAATGAGGCCCCTTACCTTAACTCCTGCACACCATACAGGTGAATTTGCTGAACTTGTTTGTAGCAATAGTTTTGGGGCCTTGAATCAAGATAGAGCAGCAGGCCTTTTGCAAGAGGAATTAAGAACATTCAACTCTTTAATAATTAAAACAGCTGATAAATACTCTGTTCCTG
>CACAXN010000008.1 GCA_902536455.1 uncultured Prochlorococcus sp. | reverse complement strand
TGAATTGCCAATATTAAAAACCATTGGATATCTCGAAGCAAAGGATGTCATAAATAACAATTTAAAAATTGAACAAGCAATTGAGTTAACCACTACAAAAACTATACAATTTGCAAAAAGACAGAAAACCTGGTTTCGTCATAAAAATAATCCTATATGGCTTAATAACAAAAACCTGCTAAAAGATGCAATAATTAAAATAGAGTCTTTTTTAGGCTAACCTTATAAATAGTAAATTTTGTTCATCTTAAAATCAATTTTAACTAACTGAATGCCACCACGCCCACGCTTTGACCGACGCGCTCCTGTTAGAGAGCTTCCAAATATTAATGAAAGAATAAAATACCCTCAATTGAGAGTCGTTGATTCAGATGGAAAACAATTAGGTGTTATAGATAGATTAAAGGCATTAGAAATAGCCTCTCAAAGAGAACTTGATTTGGTTTTGGTAAGCGAAAAAGCCAATCCACCTGTTTGTAGAATAATGAATTATGGAAAATATAAATTTGAACAAGAAAAGAAAGCAAAAGAAGCAAGAAAAAAATCTCATCAAACAGAAGTTAAAGAAGTGAAAATGAGATACAAAATCGATAAACATGATTATGACGTGCGAATAGGTCAAGCTACTAAATTTTTAAAGTCAGGCGATAAAGTAAAATGTACTGTAATTTTTAGAGGTAGAGAGATTCAACACTCAAATTTAGCTGAAACACTCCTTTACAAAATGGCTAATGATTTAGAGGAGCAATCAGAAGTACAACAAAAACCAAAAAGAGAGGGGAGAAATATGATTATGTTTTTAAGTCCTCGAAAAACACCGCTTACTAAAAAAGATGCAAATTAAAAAATTATTTTAGAAAACTATGCCGAATGTTAAAGTGTCACTATAAATAAATATTTATTATTAAGGGTTACTTTAAAGTGAGATTCCATATTCAGCAAGAAAGTGATATCCCAGCATCAACTCAACTATATAATCAAATTTGCTTTGCAATAGCTGCAAGACATTATCCGCCAGGTCACAGACTTCCAAGTACTAGACAGCTTGCAATGCAAACCGGGCTCCATAGGAATACCATTAGCAAAGTTTATAGACAACTTGAAATTGATGGGGTTGTTGAAGCGATAGCTGGATCAGGGATTTATGTAAGAGATAACATTACAAAAAAAGACTCTAAAAAATCAATTTACTCGAAAGACAAAATAAAAAAGCTCCCAGATCAAGAGGCAAAAAAAGCTATCGATAAACTAATTAATCTAGGCTGCTCCTTACAAGAAACAAGAGAAATATTAACTTATGAAATTGATTGGCGTATTAGTTGTGGAGCAAGAATTATTGTCAGCACCCCTAGAGAGGATATAGGCGCCTCTATGCTCATAGCAGAAGACCTATCTCCTAAGATTAATGTACCAGTAGAAGTTGTTCCGATGGAAGAATTAGAGAAAGTTCTTAGTAGCGCTAATCATGGAACTATCGTCACTAGCAGATATTTTTTGCAGCCTCTAGAAAAAGTTGCGAAAAAATATGAGATTCGAGCTATTTCAGTAGATTTAAGCGACTTTCAAAAGGAATTGAAAATTATCAAAGAACTTAATCAAGGAAGTTGTGTTGGTATTGTTAGCATTAGCCCTGGCTTATTGAGAGCTGCAGAAGTTATCATACACAGCATGCGGGGTAGTGAATTAATGATTATGACGGCAATTTCAGATAATAACAGTAGACTACTATCGCTTTTAAAAGCTGCAAGCCATATAGTTTGTGATGGGCCAAGTTTATCAGTTGTGGAAAACGCATTATTAAAAAACCGGTCTCAGCTTATGAGATTACCTCAAATAATATGCGCTAAAAATTATCTGAGTATAGAAACAATAAATCAATTAAAAAAAGAAATTGGGATAATCAACTAAACATGATTCTTAGAACTTTTAAATCAGATATAGAAATTATCAAAGAAAGAGATCCTGCTGCTAGAGGAATATTAGAGATTTTTCTTTGCTATCCAGGCTTTCAATCAATTGTTATTCATAGATTTACTCATAAATTATGGCAATCTAAAATTCCTTTAATTCCACGTTTATTAAGTCATCTCAATAGGCAACTAACAGGAATTGAAATTCATCCAGGTGCAAAAATTGGTAAACGGGTATTTATAGATCATGGAATGGGAGTTGTAATTGGTGAGACAGCTGAAATAGGAAATAATTGCCTACTTTATCAAGGTGTGACATTGGGAGGTACCGGTAAAAGTCATGGGAAAAGACATCCAACTTTAATGGAAAATGTTGTAGTTGGGGCAGGTGCAAAAGTCCTAGGATCTATTACAGTAGGATCTAATACTCGAATTGGTGCTGGTTCAGTTGTTGTACGAAATGTAGAGGGAAACAGCACTGTAGTGGGCATTCCTGGCAGAGTAGTGCACCAAAGTGGAGTCAAAGTGAATCCACTAGCTCACTCGGCATTACCAGATGCAGAAGCCAATGTGATAAAAAATTTAATGGATAGGATAGATTTACTTGAAAATGAAATTCTCAAATTGCAAAAAACTCTACAATGTTTAGCTAACTCGGAATCTATTGATATTTCTCAACTCGGGGATGCTCAAAATCTTAAAGACAAAGAAATTATTGAATTTCTTGGGGATGATTAATTAGTCTTGATTTAGTTTTTTTCATCTTTATCGGTTTTAGGTTGAAACATAAACATCGAATAAATGACATTTCTTCTCATATTAGTCATCATTTCGAGAAACATGTCATAACCTTCATTTTTATATTCTATTAAAGGATCTTTTTGGCCATAACCTCTTAATCCCACAGATTCTCTCAAAGAATCCATGGATTGTAAATGTTCCCTCCATAAATTATCAATTTGCTGCAAAATAAAAAACCTTTCAGCCTCTCTCATTAATCCTGGTCGAATATTGTCTATTTGAGATTCCTTTAAATCATAAGTTGTACGTAACTGCTCTTGAAGGTAGTTTTTTAATTCCTCTATTGAAAGTTGATTAATATCATCCGCTTTGAGATCATCTAATAAATATATAAATTCTTTAACCTTAGAAATTAATTGATCAATATTCCATTCTTCGGGAGGAAGATCAGGATTAATATAAGCCTCTACAATTTCACTCATTGTTCTTTCCCCGTATTCTATTACTTGCTTCTTTAGATCATTTCCTTGTAAGACTCTTAATCTTTCACTATAAACTGCTTTTCTTTGGTTATTCATTACCTCGTCATATTCAAAAACCTGTTTTCTAATATCGTAATAATAGGTCTCCACTTTTTTTTGAGCACTTTCTAAAGACCTAGTAAGCATTCCTGACTCGATAGGCATATCCTCATCAACCCTAAATGCATTCATTAGGTTTGCCACTCTGTCTCCCCCAAAAATCCTTAATAGATTATCTTCTAAAGATAAAAAGAATCTAGTACTTCCAAGATCACCTTGCCTTCCTGCTCTTCCTCTAAGTTGATTATCCACTCTTCTTGATTCATGCCTCTCAGTACCAATGACATGTAAACCACCAGCCTCTCTCACTTTTTTTTCTTCATGAATCAAAACTTTATCATATTCTTCTTTTACATCTGATAGAGATTCTCTCAAAAGCTTTATCAAGTTTTCCTCAGTTGGCGCTTTTTCTGCAGCTGTAGCTATCATGTCATCTAGCTCCAAAACAGAAAGTTGTCTTTCTCCCCATTTTTCAACGAGTTTTTTTGATAAGTGAGAAAGTTTATTTTCAATTCTTTCATCTAGTTGGCAAGGGAAAAGACTAATTGAAGAATCTTGTATATTCTTAGTCAAATTTGAGACTGCCTTAGAAAAACCACTCTTAACTTTTGATCTTCTTTGTTGAGGAATTGGAGGCTTATGCTCATTATCTGGCTTTACTAACAAAGGAACTAAAATCTCTTTCAATTTAAGTCTTGACATATAGTCACTGTTCCCACCAAGAATAATATCAGTTCCTCTCCCAGCCATGTTAGTAGCAATTGTAACAGCACCCGCTCTCCCAGCCTGAGCAACAATTTCTGCCTCACGTTCAACGTTCTCTGGTTTAGCATTTAACAAATTATGTGGGATTTTTTCTTCGGATAAAAGAGAACTTAATAACTCACTTTTTTCAACACTCGTTGTACCAACTAAAACAGGTCTACCACCTCTGTAGATTTGTGCAGTTTCTTTAGCGACAGCTCTCCATTTTGCCATCTCAGTCTTAAATACTTGATCAGACCAATCTTGTCTCTTTCTTATTTGATTTGTGGGTACAACTGTTGATTCTAATTGATAAGTTTTTTCAAATTCAACCTCCTCAGTTTTTGCAGTCCCTGTCATACCTGCTAGACCAGGATATAAGAGGAAAAAATTCTGATAAGTAATGGATGCTAATGTTTGAGTTTCAGGCTGAATCTTGAGATTCTCTTTTGCTTCTATTGCCTGATGCTGTCCATCACTCCAACGTCTTCCTGGCATAACTCTACCTGTAAATTCATCTACTATCACTGCCTCATCATTTTTAATAATGTAGTTAACATCCCTGACAAATAATTCTTTGGCTTTTAAAGCATTTGTTATATAGTGTGCCCAAGGATCTTTAGGATTATATAAATCACTAACTTTCAAATACTCTTCACATTTAGCGAAACCCTGATCAGTTAATATACAATTTCTTTGCTTTTCATCAACCTCATAATCCCCTTCCGGATCAATCCCATCTTTGCTTAATTCTTTTGCTTTAACTAATTCCAAAGATAATTCCGAAGCTTTTTGATATTTTTCTTGAGGTCTTTCAACTTGACCAGAAATAATTAGCGGTGTTCTAGCCTCATCAATTAATATTGAATCAACCTCGTCAATCACACAATAATTGAACTTTCTTTGTACCACCTCATTAATATCGGTAGACATATTATCTCTAAGATAATCAAATCCTAATTCAGAATTTGTAGCATAAGTGATATCACAGTTGTAATTTTTCTTCCTCTCAACTGGGTTCATATCTTGCTGAATCAAACCAACGGATAGACCCAAAAAACGATGAACTTGTCCCATCCATTCAGCATCTCTTCTAGCTAAATAATCATTTACAGTAACAACGTGAACCCCTTTTCCAGTTAAAGCATTTAAATAGCAAGGTAATGTTGCGACAAGAGTTTTGCCTTCTCCAGTCTTCATCTCGGCAATTTGACACTCATGTAAAACCATCCCGCCTATTAACTGAACATCAAAATGTCTCATATCAAGAACACGCTTACTTGCTTCTCTAACAATTGCAAAAGCTTTGGGAAGAAAATCTTCTAATAGTTCCTTTTGTTTCTTAGTATCCAATTCTGATGAAATCTTTAATTTAAGATTATGAGTTTCATTTCTTAATTCTTCATCAGTTAATTGAGAAATTTCTTCTTCTAAAAAATTTATCTCTTCCACTATTGGTTGATAGCGCTTTAACTTTCGTGTATTCGGGTCTCCCAACAAAAGTTTTAGCATAAGTAATAGTCCTTAAAAAGTTAATTTTATTACAAACATTATAAATTAGTGCGTTACAACAGAATGCAGAAAAACTATATCTCTTTATTTAATAGAAATGATCGACTAAGGTATTTAAATTGAAATAACCAAGATAACTAATCTATCTTTAACTTTCTAAAACTTTTTTAACAAATGAAAGAAATATCTCTAATTAAACATGCCAAAGGAGCTTTAGGATTAAGGGTTTTTGGATTGGGACCTAACCTTAAACCAACAAACGGATTAATTAAGCTACAAAAATTACTAGATACCAATGCTTTTTGGGCAAAAAATAGAACAATTAATGATCTAAAAAAATGTCTCGCTAACAGTGATGTCGTAATAAGTCTTTGGGTTGGCAAGGAAATAGTTGGTTTTGGTAGAGCTTTAACCGATGGGATTTACCGCGGAGTTCTTTGGGATATCGTTATAGATCAAAATCACCAAGGCAAAGGTTTCGGCACATTAATCTTAAACAATCTTTTATCTTCTAAAAAAATTAAAAATACAAAAAAATTATATTTAATGACAACAAATAAAAAATTATTTTATTCTCAATTTGATTTTAAAGAAGTTACTTCTCAAAATTTATTGATTCGTGAAATATAAATCACTCTGTTTCTAAATAAAACAAAATCAAGATACAAATTTACTATAAAGCCATCTTATAAAAGGTCCTAAAATAGGAACTGGTCCAAAAGTTGGACCGCAAAAATCAAAGTAATCTCTGTGCTCTTTTATTAATCCATTTTCACCAAATAATAAACGAGTAGTTCCAGGATAAATAAATTCTTTACCCATAATTTTTAAACCCATTGTCCATTCAACAAATCCACAATCACCAGTTATGGAAATTGCATGAGTTTCTAAAAAAACATCATCACATCTTTTAACTAGCTTTTCTTGAGCTTTAATATAAGAATCTAAACCCGCTGTTTCCTGAGTTGGGTCTGTAAAAATAACGTTCTGATTATAAAATTCAGCCCATTTTTGTTTTGTTGGTGCATCTGTACCATAAGGTTTAGTAAATAATCCCTTTAAATCCTCTATAGAAATAACTCTTTTCATTACTAAATTTTATTAAAAATATTTTAAATGATAAAACATTAAAAGCGGATGAAGAGATTCGAACTCTCGACATTCTCCTTGGCAAGGAGATGCTCTACCACTGAGCTACATCCGCATAACTTTTTTATTTTATCTCAAAGAAGGGATCTATGATAGAAAAAATTAAATTTTTTCAATTAATTTAAATTTTTAATTAAGGATCCCATCTCAATTGCTTGCAAAGCATAATTCCAACCAAGATTATTTTTAATCCCTGCTCTTTCTAGTGCCTGCTGCATAGTATCGGTAGTTAAAACTCCAAAAATAATTGGAACATTATTTTCATTTGAAACTTGTGAAATACCTTTGCTCGCCTCAGATATAACCACATCATAGTGGGAAGTTTCACCACGGATAACAGCCCCAAGAGCAATTACAACGTCATAACTCTTTTTTTTCATGAGGGTTTTAACTGCAATTGGTAATTCAAATGAACCAGGAACCCAAACTATATCAACTTGATTACTTAATTCAGAAGTATCTAAACCATGTCTTTTTAAACAATCAAGACAACCAGATAGAATTTTATTTGTAATTAAATCATTAAATCTTGCTATTACAATACCAACTTTTAAAGTAGATGCATTAGTAAAAGAACCCTCAAAAATAGCCATTAAATTTTACTTCGATATATTAATAGACTCTCACGAAAAGGTATTAAGTTCAAACTAATGAAGAAACTATCCCTGTAACAAAAACCAAAACGACCCAAACAGCGGCAATAGAATAAATTTTTCTCCTACTTTCTCGCTGGCCTTCCTCAGAAGAAGGTTGAGTCACATATAAAACGGGTACTCCAACTACCGCAATTAAAGAAGCAAATAATAGAGCATTGACGAAGAAAAAGTTAACAGCCTGCATAATTCAGTCTTAGGTTTCAAACATTATAAATACTATAATCTCATGAAAATGATAATTTTTAGAGAAAATTTACATACTTTAGCCACTTTAAATGCAAAAAAATAATTTCTACCTAATATCTATTTAGGAATTAAAAAAGTATGCAAGAAGATACGATAATTCAAAAGAATTTATTTGCGATTGGTAATGACAATAATGAGCAAGAAGAAGTAACAAAAATTCCAGAAAATTTATCTTGGGAAGATTTAAAAAAAGAATCGCAAAAAAGACCCAGACAAAGGAAAAATTCAACTAATTTAATAAATAAATTCAAGACTGATTTAATTTCAAATAACAAAAATGTTTGCATCAATGAAGAATCTTATAGCTATAAAACAGTTTCAAAACTGAAATTAACTCCTGTAATGAAGCATTATGTAACTCTAAAAGAAGAAAATAAAGATAGGTTATTACTTTATAGATTAGGAGATTTTTTTGAATGTTTTTTTGAGGACGCTGTATTAATATCTAACCTTTTAGAAATAACTCTTACCAGTAAAGATGCCGGCAAAGAGATTGGTAAGATCCCTATGGCAGGGGTTCCCCATCATGCAATGGAAAGATACTGTGCTGATTTAATTAAAAAAAATTATTCTGTGGTTATATGTGATCAATTAGAAAAAAGTTCTGGAAACTATGGGACTCCAATTAAAAGAGGAATAACAAGAATAATTACTCCTGGAACTGTAGTTGAAGAAGGAATGTTGATAGCAAAGAAAAATAATTGGATTACTGCTATTTACTTATCAGAAGAAAACTCAGATAAATCATATGAATGGGGTATATCAAAAGCTGATGTAAGCACAGGAGAGTTAGTAACTTTAGAAGGCCAATCTCTGTCAAAACTATTTGATGAAATTATTAAATTAGATTCTTCAGAAATCATTGTAGGAAGCAATGCAGTAAGAAATTTATTAACTAAAGGAAATAGTCAAATTACTTATACTGTTTCTCACGAGACTAATTTTGGCATTAGTGAAGCAAATTACTTAATAAAAAATTATTTCCAAATTGCAACCCTAGAAGGAATAGGACTTAAAAATTTAAACAATGCAACTAGATCTCTTGGAGGTTTATTAAATTATTTAGAAAAAATTAATCCTTCAAATTTAGATAAAGATTCTTCTTTAAAAATCTCATTAGACTTTCCACAAATTCAATATGGTCACAACAAATTAATTATTGATTATCAAACTCAAAAAAACTTAGAAATCAAAAATACACAACGAGAAAACAATTATGTAGGTTCGCTACTATGGAGTATTGATAGAACTTATACTTGCATGGGTGCAAGGTGTTTAAGAAGGTGGATAGATTCACCACTATTAAACGTTAATGAAATTTATAAACGACAAAATATAATTACAAACTTTATTGAATCTAAACAATTACGTATAGATACCCAAAATTTACTTAGAGCAATGGGGGATTTAGAAAGACTTGCAGGAAGAGCATGTGCAGGTCATGCAAGTCCCAGAGACTTAATTTCAATAGCTGAAGGTTTAAAAAAATTGCCTCGACTAAAATCCATAATTGAATTATTTAAATATGATCTCCCAGATTGGACTGATCAATTAAAAAATATTGATGAAGGACTCTTAGAATTAGCTGATACTGTAAGTTTTAAACTAATAGAAAATCCACCTCTCAATATTAGTGAAGGAGGCATGATCCATGATGGTGTTGACAATATATTAGATGGTTTACGCAATTTAATGGATGATTACTCTGAATGGCTAAATAAAGTGGAATTAAAAGAAAGGAAAATTAGCAAAATTTCAAACCTAAAAATTCAATTTCATAAAAATTTTGGTTACTACATTTCTATAAATAAATCAAAAGTTAATTTAGCTCCACAACATTGGATCAAAAGGCAAACACTTACTAATGAAGAAAGATATATAACTTCAGAAATTAAAAATAAAGAAAATAAGATTTTCCAAATAAAAAGTAGAGCTTCATCAAGAGAGTATGAAATTTTCGGCGAATTAAGAAATATAGTTGCTGAAAAAACAAAACAAATAAGATCAATCGCAAAATCCATAGCATCTCTTGATGCATTGCTTGGTTTATCAATTACTTCAGTAGAAAACAATTTTATAAAACCTTCATTAATACCAATCAATGATTCAGTGAAAAAAAATAGTACAAAAATTATCGCAGGAAGAAATCCAATTGTAGAGCAATTATTAAATGATAAAAAGTTTGTAGCAAACGATATCTCTTTTGAGGATAATCAAAAATTAATTATATTAACCGGTCCAAATGCAAGTGGAAAAAGTTGCTTTATAAGACAACTTGGTTTAATACAAATTCTCACACAAATTGGTAGCTTTGTTCCTGCTAATAATGCTGAAATCAAGATTGTAGATAGGATTTTTACAAGAATTGGGGCGGTTGATGATCAATCATCTGGACAATCAACGTTTATGGTAGAAATGTCTGAAACTGCATCAATTCTAAATCAGGCAACTTCTAGCTCACTAGTTTTACTTGATGAGATAGGTAGAGGGACATCTACTTTTGATGGACTTTCAATAGCTTGGTCAGTAAGTGAATATCTAGCAAAAAAAATTCAATGTAATACTATTTTTGCTACGCATTATCATGAGCTTAATTACTTAAAAAATTCAAATACAAATATACAAAATTTTCAAGTTTTAGTAGAACAAAATAATGATCAGCTAATTTTTAGCCACAGGATTGTTAAAGGGGGCTCAAACAAAAGCTATGGTATAGAAGCAGCTAAATTAGCAGGAGTTCCAAAAGAAGTTGTAGAAAAAGCAAAATCAGTTTTAAACTCTTTAGAAGAAAATAACAAATTAAATTATGATATTAAGTAGATTTTCGAAATTTTTATAAAATAAATACTTTTTAAATAGTTTCCCTCAACAAGGCGTTAACCGCAGCAGCTGCCATGGCAGCACCTCCCCTAGTTGAATTCATAACAATTCTAGGAAGATCGGTGGAAATCAGTTTGTTTTTGCTTTTCTCTACTCCAATAAATCCAACAGGCATTCCGATAATTAAACTAGGTAAATCTTTTGCATTCTCTAAAATATCAATTAAATAAGTTAACGCTGTAGGCGAACTACCAATAACTACAATAGGTGATTTGCTTCCAGAATTTATAGCGGATAACTCCTTCCAACCTTGACTTAAGCCATATGCAGTTTTAGTTAAGTTTATATGATTATTTTTTCCAAACCACATTTTAGCGGTGAATACTTTATTCCTAGTGGTATTTTCTGCCATGGATTTTATTGCAGCTGCAGCCATATCGGTATCAGTCAAAATCGGAGCACCATTTTTAAGTGCCTGAAGCCCTTTTTCACAAGCACCTTCACTAAAATTTACAAGTTTTTGAACTGAAAAATCTCCTGAAGTATGGACTAATCTCTCTAAAACTTTTTTTTCCAAATAATTTAGATCATTGGCTACTAAATGAGATCTTATGAATCTGATGCTTTCCAAAAAAATTGGATGATCTATTACCATTAAATTTAATTTGTGTTAGAAGTAATCATAGTTAATATATGTTTTTTATTGAGCTATTATGCCAATACAAATATTATGGGGTAATGATCTAAATGCTCAAAATACATTTATTCAAAAATTAATTGATAAGGAAGTATCCAAAGAATGGAAAGAAATAAACGTAACTAATTTAAATGGAGATGATGAAGAGCAAGTCAATAAAGCTTTTGATGAAGTTCTTACACCTCCTTTTGGAGATGGATACAGAATAGTTACATTGAAAAATAATCCCATTTTTACTGCCAAAAATGAGGATCTAAGAACTAAATTTGAAAAAATTCATGACAACATACCTAAAAATACTTATTTCATTTTGCAAAATACAAAAAAACCAGACTCAAGACTAAAGAGTACTAAATTTTTACAAAAACTTATCAAAAATAATTTAGCTAAAGAAAAATCATTTTCTTTACCTGAAATCTGGGACTATGAGGGACAAAAAAGATTTTTAGAGGATACTGCAAATGAAATGAATATAAAAATTGATAAAAATGCAACTGAATTCATTATTGATTCAGTTGGTAATGATAGCTTTAAACTAATAAATGAATTAGCCAAAGCAAAAACATACCTTTCTGCAGTATCCAGTAATTCGAATTCACAACTTTTTCTTAAAAGTATTGATGTAAAAAAAATATTTAGTGATCATCAATCCAATATTTTCAAAATCATTGATCTTCTATTACAAAAAAATATTAATGAAAGCCTGATTGAAATAAATTATTTCTTACAGAAAGGAGAACCTGCTTTAAGACTAAATGCAGGTTTAATTAGTCAAATAAGAATTCACACCATTATAAAATTAGCAGTTAATTCAGGTAACGATAATGCAGAAAAGATTTGTAATCTTGCAGGCATTTCTAATCCAAAAAGAATTTTTTTTATTCGAAAAAAAGTCAAAAATGTATCTCAAGAATATTTAATTAATTTAATGAGTTACTTACTAGATATTGAATCATTACTAAAACAAGGCAATAATCCTATAAATGTTTTTACAGAGAAATTAATTAATTTAAGTTAACCAAATTATAAGTTTAAGAATTTACATTATGATTTAAATATGGCTTTACTAGTAAAAAAATTTGGCGGTACTTCTGTCGGTGATACTAAAAAAATTAAAAATATTGCAAGTAGCATTTGTCAAAGTAAAGAAGCAGGAAATGAAATCGTCGTAGTTGTCTCGGCAATGGGGCAAACTACAGATGATTTATATTGTTTAGCGGAATCAATTAGTAAAAATCCTAATCGAAGAGAATTGGATATGCTTCTCTCAACTGGAGAGCAAGTAACCATAGCTCTTCTATCAATGGCATTAAACGAATACGGAATACCTGCAATTTCAATGACGGGTAGCCAGGTTGGAATTATTACTGAATCAATTCATGGGAAAGCGAGAATTCTGGATATTAAAACAGAAAGGATCCAAAATTATATAAATCAGGGTTTTGTAGTTGTAGTGGCTGGATTTCAAGGAACAACATTAAGCCATACGGGTTCGATGGAAATTACAACTTTGGGTAGAGGTGGTTCAGATACTTCTGCAGTAGCTTTATCAACAGCTTTAGGAGCTGAGAGGTGCGAAATTTATACAGACGTTCCAGGGGTCCTTACTACTGATCCAAGAATTGTTCCTAATGCAAAACTCTTAGCTGAGATTAGCTGCGAGGAAATGCTTGAACTTGCAAGTGTTGGTGCTTCAGTTCTGCATCCAAGAGCAGTAGAAATTGCTCGCAATTATGGCATTAAATTGTGTGTCAAATCAAGCCAAAGTGACTCAAGTGGGACTCTCCTACAAAGTCAAATCCAACCTCTCCCGCTAAAAAGAGGAAGCTTAGAATTAACAAAAACCGTCAATAGTCTTGAAGTATTAGAAAACCAAGCAGTATTCAGTCTCTCAAATATTCCTGATAGGGCTGGGATTGCTGCACAAATATTTGAAAAACTTTCAGAAGCAAGTATTAATGTAGATTTAATAATACAAGCGACAAATGATGGAAATAAAAACGATATTACATTTACTGTTAGTGAATTAGAAGTTAAAAAGACTGCTGAACAATGTGAACTTATAACTAGTCAATTAGGAGGAGAATATAAATTAAAAACAAATATGACTAAATTAAGTATTCAAGGAGCAGGCATTATGGGCAGACCTAGTGTTTCAGCTGATTTATTTGATACGTTATCTCAAGCGAATATAAATGTCAGGTTAATAGCCACTAGTGAAATTAAAGTCAGCTGTGTAGTTGAAATTAATAATATGCCAAAAGCTATTAGATTTGTTGCTGAGAAATTTAAGTTATCCGATACACAAATATTTGTTAATCCAATCAATGAAAAACAAGATCAACCTGAAGTAAGAGGAATTGCATTAGATAAAAACCAAGTTCAAGTAAGTTTTCGAAAACTGCCTGATCGTCCAGGTGTAGCAGCATCGATATGTTTAGCATTAGCTGAAAATAATTTACTTATCGATACTATTGTTCAGTCTGAAAGAATTTCCTCTTTAAAAACTAAGGATATTAGTCTTACAATGAATAAACAAGATAGAGAAAAAGCTAACTTAATTTTTGAGGCCTTAACAAAAAAATTACCCGGATCATACATTGAAGATGGGCCTTCTATTGCCAAAGTAAGTACTGTAGGAGCGGGAATGGCATTTAAGGTTGGAACGGCTGGAAAAATATTTAGAGCATTGGCTGACCAAAATATCAATATTGAAATGATTGCCACTAGTGAAATTAGGACTTCATGTATTGTATTAGAAAAAGATTGTGACAAAGCAGTTAATGCGATTCATAACCATTTCGAATTAGAAAAATAAGTTCTTTTTAATTATTTCTTGCCAATTTTTGTCTTAATTTTTTGATTCTATCCCTCAAATTTGCTGCTTCTTCAAAATTTAACTCTTTTGCAGCATTTTTCATTTTAATTTCTAACTTTTCTATTAAGTCAGGCAATTCTTCGAGCAAACATTGATTATCACTGGAACTGAGAATTGCATCAGTTTTGTTATTAACTATATTTATTAAATCTTTAGATAAACCTCCTGCATCTAGTTTTCTGGAAAGTTCTAAAAAAGATAATATTGAATTTTCTATTTTTTTTCCTGCAGGTTTTGGAGTAATACCATTGACTTCGTTATATTTTTTTTGAATAATTCTTCTTCTTTCAGTTTCAGATATTGCTCTTTTCATTGAATCTGTGAAGTTATCTGCATAAAGCAAGGCAACACCTTCAACATGTCTGGCAGCTCTTCCAATTGTTTGAATCAATGACCTTTCTGCCCTCAGAAAACCTTCTTTATCAGCATCTAAAATGGCGACTAAGGATACTTCAGGAAGATCTAGTCCCTCTCTTAATAAATTAACTCCTACCAAAACATCATATTCGCCCATTCTAAGGTCTTGAATAATTTCAATTCTTTCAATTGAATGGATTTCGGAATGCAAATATCTAACTCTTACTTTATTTTCAGATAAAAAATCAGTTAGATCTTCAGCCATTCTCTTAGTAAGTGTTGTCACAAGCACTCTTTGATTCTTTTCAGCTCGAATTCTTATTTCAGATAAAAGATCTTCTATTTGGCCCTCACTAGGTCTTACATCAATTACCGGATCTAATACCCCAGTTGGTCTTATAACTTGCTCAATAAATTCACCATCACATTGATCTAATTCCCATTGACCGGGAGTTGCACTTATAAATAATGTCTGTTTTGATTTTTCCCAAAACTCTTCACATTTTAAAGGTCTATTATCTGCAGCACTTGGCAATCTAAAACCATGATCAATTAAAACTTTTTTTCTAGATTGATCACCGTTGTACATCGCATGAAGTTGAGGACATGTTACATGACTCTCATCAACTACCAACAACCAATCTTTGGGAAAATAATCTATTAAGCATTCTGGCGGTGAACCTTCCTCCCTGCCAGATAAATGACGAGCATAATTCTCAACTCCATTACAGTATCCAACCTCTTTAAGCATTTCTAAATCATATTTTGTGCGTTGTTCTAGACGTTGAGCCTCTAATAATTTTCCTTCGTATGTAAATTTATCGAGTTGAGTTTTCAATTCACTTCTAATTGCACTTATTGCACTCTCAAGTCTTTCTTTTGGAGTAACAAAATGCTTAGCTGGGTATACGCTAACTTGTTCCAAACTTTCAAGTATTTCTCCTGTAGTAGGGTCAACATATCTAATAGCCTCGACTTCATCACCAAATAATTCAATTCTTATTAATCTATCTTCATAAGCTGGACCAATTTCTAAAACATCACCTTTAATTCTGAATCTACCTCTAGTAATTTCAATATCATTTCTAGTATATTGATTTTCAACGAGAGACCTCAAAGAAGAACGTAGATTTATTGATTTTCCCACTTCAAATTTAACTGCGGCTTTTAAATACTCACTCGGTATACCAAGACCATAAATACAACTTATTGAGGCTACAACAATTACATCTTTTCTTTCAAATAATGAGCGTGTTGCAGAATGCCTAAGCATATCTATTTCTTCATTAATTGAAGCCGTTTTGGCTATGTAAGTATCACTTACAGGTACATAAGCTTCAGGTTGATAATAATCGTAGTAAGAAATGAAGTACTCAACAGCATTTTTTGGAAAAAATTCCCTTAATTCATTACATAGTTGTGCAGCTAGGGTTTTGTTATGGGCTAAAACAAGTGCTGGTCTTCCTGTTTGTTGAATTACATTCGCAATGGTAAATGTTTTTCCAGTTCCAGTAGCTCCCAAAAGAGTCTGAAACTGTTTTCCAGTATTAACGCCTTTAACTAATTTTTTTATAGCTTCTGGTTGATCTCCATTTGGTTCGTAGGGAGCTTGAAGCTTATAGTTGTTCATCAAGCTAATAGCTAAAGGATGTTGCTATACTAGGAAATTTTTTCTCCAATTATTGAATTTTTCAAAGATTCTTTTAAGCTCCTAACAACCGCAATCATTGATATTAAATTATCTAATTTATTAACTGCAGATCCAACGCCAACTGCTGAGGCTCCAGAGGATATTGCTAATGGACAAGTGACTTGGCTTAATCCAGAGGCACTCATGATTGGTATATTCAGAGATTGTTTCTTAAATTCTTGGTGAATAGCATATGTAGCTGCAAGAGTTGGTACAGATTTTTCAAAAAATCCTTGAATTCCTGGAGAGTAAGGAGTAGAACTGGTGCCACCTTCTGTTTGAATAATATCAACACCTTCTTCCACTAGCTTTACAGCAAGATCAACCTGTTTATCTATAGGCATAGTATGTGGAACAGTTACTGATAAAGGAACATTAGGCAATAAATCCCTTGTTTCTTTTGTAATGTTTAAAACTTTTTTATCTGAAAAATTAATGCCTTTTTCATAAAAAGTATCGTAATTTCCTACCTCAATTAATGATGCTCCTGCTTTTACAGAATCTAGAAAAAATCGAGGCACTACTGAACTAACACAAACGGGTAGTTTTGAACTCTTAAGTGCTAAATCAACTAGTTCAGGTTTACAAGCAATATCGACAAGATCTGCACCTCCAAGTGAAGCAGCCTCAACAATTATTTTCACAGATTGAACATCGAAATTATTCAATCCTGAAATAACTTTGAGTAAAGATTTGCTTCTTAACTCTTCTTTAATTTTTTGTGGCAAAAGATTAATCAGACTCATTTAATTAATGAATTTATTACCCGATTGTGACATTGTTTTAGTAAAACAGTGCATTTTTTAAAAAATATTATCTGAGCAACACAAAATGACTGATAAAAAATTAACTCAGAAAAATTGGTCATCATGGCATCATCAGCTTCATAAGGAGATTCTTACCAAAAAAATATTAATTCCCAAAGGATCGAATATTTTAATAAGTGTTTCAGGGGGACAAGACTCAATGACCTTATTAACTCTAATTAATGACCTAAAAAAACTACATAATTGGTCTATTAGTGTTTGGCATGGTGATCATCAGTGGCACGAAAAATCGTCACTATATGCTCTTGAATTAAAAAGTTATTGCAAAGATAAAAATATTTCATTCTCTTTTGATCAAGCAAATAAAGAAAATATTTCTTCAGAAGAAAAAGCACGAGAATGGAGATATAAAAAATTATGTGAAAGAGCTAAAATTTTATTAAATAAAAACCAGCAAAAACATAATATTTATTTGTTAACAGGCCACACGAGTAGTGATAACGCAGAAACATTTATACTCAATTTATCTAGAGGGAGCAATTTTGCCGGTCTTAGTAATATTGAAAGCAAAAGATTACTAAAAAATCAAATTTTTTTAATAAGGCCAATATTAATTTTCAGTAGAGAAGATACAAAAAAATTTTGTAATGATATGAAAATCCCAGTCTGGAAAGACCCTACAAATTCAGATCTTAAATTAAAAAGAAATTTAATAAGAAAAAAAATTATTCCTACATTGGAGGTTATCTATCCTGGTTGTTCTGAAAGGATAAATAATTTTTCCCAAAAAATGAGCAAATACAATAATGAACGTAATGATCTTAGTGAACTAGCATATCTATATTGTAAAGATGTAAAAGGTATCGATAGAAAACTCTTAAATAGTATGTGTATTGAAGCCAGGTGCACAATCTTAAATAGATTTTTAAAAGAAATATCTGCAAAGCAGTGCAGTTCTAAAAATCTGACAAAATTAGCAACTTCAATTTATGAAAAAAATAAAGGTCAAATTAATCTGCAAGAGTTTTTAAAAATTGTTTGGGATAAAAACTATATAAATTTTGAAAAAAGTTAAGATGTTACAGCAGATCTTCTTCTTCTTGTTCTACCTTCAAATGAATCTTCTTTAGCAGTCTCAATAGATGGATTCTGAGAAACTTTTTGACTTTTTTGGGTATTTTGTGAGTTATTTGAGCTATTCGGATGATTATTATTTGATTTCTTATGGAAATTATTATTTTTATTTCTATTGGAAAAATTTTGCTCTTCGGTAATCTTTGGAATATAAGCACGAGTTCCGCTTGGAGCAGGTTGAACTAAACACAAAATAAGTGGTTCAACTTGTAATTCTCTTCTCATTCTTCTAGATAAACCATTTTCAATTTCTCTTTGTACACCAATCCAATCTACCTCAAAATTATTAGGCCCAGTTTGTCTGGATAATTGTTTCCATCTATTTTCTAAGACCCAGCTTATTTCTCGTTCTGTCCACATAGACATTTTTCTTGGCTCTGCAGTAGTAACAACTCCCCTTAAATTAACTCTGGGAGGCGCAACCATCTTCCCATCTGTACTAATAGGAGCCAAAACAGTAACTACACCATCCCCAGCTAATTGCTGCCTTTCCTTTAATACTCGAGCATCTACTATCCCATTTCGTGAGTTATCAAGCAGTTCAACACCAGCTTTTACAGGATCACCCTTTTGAATAGAATTAGGTGTTAATTCAACTACATCTCCATTTTCAATAATTAAAATATTGTCCTTTGGAACCCCCATAGTTTGCGCACTCTTGCCATGACAAACAAGCATTCTATGTTCTCCATGAACAGGAACAAAAAACTTAGGTTTTGCAAGTGCCAACATTAACTTTTGATCTTCTTGAAAACCATGACCAGAAACATGAATATTCTCACCCTTTCCATAAACAACCTTTGCTCCTAGTTTCATTAATCTGTCTATTGTATTAACAACAGAAATAGTATTGCCAGGAATTGGGCTGGCCGAAAATATTACAGTGTCAGTAGTCTTAAGACGAACATGCTGATGTTCACCGCGAGATATTCTGCTTAAAGCTGCTAAGGGTTCTCCTTGACTTCCCGTCATTAATAGTAAGGTCTCCCTATCTGGCAAATCTCTAATTTGCTTGATAGGAACAAACAAATCATCTGGGCATTTCATGTAACCAATATCTCTCGCCTTAGCAATAACATTAATCATCGATCTACCTAACAAACCGACCTTTCTTCCATGTTTCATGGCCAATTCTAAGATCATTGTCACTCTATGGACAGAACTAGCAAAAGTAGTGAGGATAACTCGTTCTTTAGCCTCAGCAATATGTTTTTCTAAAGAAGGATAGATAGTCTTTTCGGAAGGACAAAAACCTGGAACTTCGGCATTAGTCGAATCACTGAACATGCATAAAACACCCTTCTCTCCATAATGCACCATTCTTTCAATATCAAATTGCTCTCCATCTACTGGCATATGATCAAACTTAAAATCTCCCGTGAAAATAATTGTGCCAACAGGTGTTGTAACTGCTAAAGAAAAACTATCACAAATAGAATGGGTATTTCGAATAAATTCAACAGAAAAATGTTGTCCTACTTTTACAACATCTCTTGGATTTACTGTTTGTATAGTTGTTCTATCAGATACCCCTGCTTCTTCCATTTTTCCTCTAAGCATTGACATTGCCAGTCTTGGGCCATAAATAATCGGAATATTAAAATGCTTTAGATGATGAGAAATACCTCCAATATGATCTTCATGCCCGTGAGTGACAATCATTCCTTTTATTCTTCTTTGATTTTCTTTTAAAAAAGTTGTATCTGGCATAACAACGTTTACGCCATGCATACCATCAGATGGGAAAGCTAGGCCAGCATCAACAAGCATCAATTCATCACCATATTCAAAAACACAAGTGTTTTTTCCTATTTCATGAAGTCCTCCAAGAGGTATTACTCGTAGAGCTGGCATATTACTTTTAGATCTAGATGAATCATGATTAGATCTATTTACAGTTGGATTTGTACTTGATTGCATAATTTTGAAATTTATGAGGGCCTGCTTGTAATCAAATAAGGTTTATTTAAATTTAATTATCAAGTTAAATATAATCCCTATTATAAGGATTTCAGGATAAAAGATAGGTGCTTTTTCATGTCATTGGTTAATGGTGACAAAGGACTTCTAGGATTACCTACATCCCATCCCGATAGCTCCAAAGCAGCTTTAATTGGGATTGGGTTAGTAGTCATAAAGAGTGCTTTGAAAAGAGGCTGAAGTTTTTCATGAATAGCAAGCGCATTGGAAACCTTTCCACTTTGAAAGGAATGAATCATTTCTTTCAATTGCAATCCAACCAAATGACTTGCAACACTTACTACTCCTACAGCACCTACAGATAACATTGGAAGCAACATTGAATCGTCGCCACTATATACAGAAAGTTCAGAGCCACAAATAGCTCTTAGTTCTGTTACTTCTTCTATCCTACCGCTTGCAGCTTTAATACTGAGAATATTTGAGAAATCCATAAGTTTCTTCACAGTATCAGGTAATAAATTGCATCCTGTCCTTCCGGGAATGTTATAAAGCATAAGAGGCAAATCCTTTGCAGAATCAGCAATAGAACTGAAATGTTTATAAAGACCTTCTTGAGGTGGCTTATTGTAATAAGGAACAACGACCAAAGCACCGTCGGCACCAGAGTCATAGGCTTTTTTTGTAGCTTCTACAGCCTCGCTTGTACAGTTACTACCAGTGCCAACTATTATTTTACAGCTTGCATCCAAAGATCCTTTTACCGCAATAAATAAATCATGCTGTTCAGCCCATGAAAGAGTCGGAGATTCTCCAGTGGTACCACACAAAACAATTCCATCGGAACCGTTCTCAAAAAGATAATTTGAGAGTTTTATAGCTAATTCATAATCTACATCTCCATTTTCAGTGAATGGAGTAACCATTGCAGTCAATATTCTTCCAAATAGTGGATTATTACACTCAGTTTTGTTTGTAATCATTTTTTTGGAATTAATAACTCAGCTATTTGAACAGCGTTAAGAGCTGCTCCTTTTCTTATTTGATCTCCACATAACCATAATTCTAATCCATTAGGCTGACTTATATCAGTTCTTAGCCTGCCAACAGCGATATTATCCCTTCCCATAACGTCATTTGGCATAGGAAATCTATTATTTTTGTAATCCTCAATAATTTCAATTCCAGGAGATTTTTTTAATTCTTTAAGAGCATCTTTAGGCTCAACTACACCGGCAAATTCAATATTGATCGATTCAGAATGAGCTCTCAGTACTGGGACTCGAACACATGTAGCAGAGAGCTTTAAATCAGCAATATTTAATATTTTCCTAGTCTCATTAACCATTTTCATCTCTTCTTCGCAGTAATTATTTGCAAGCATGGGTGAATTATGCAAAAACAAATTAAAAGCCAGTGAGTAGGGCAAAACTTCACTTTTTTGTGGGTTTCCCTGAAGATATTTTTCAGTTAAAAGTTGTAATTCCTCCATCGCCAATTGGCCTGCACCACTTACGGATTGATATGTTGAGACTATAACTCTTTGAATAGTCGAAAGTTTATTTAACGGAGCTAAAACTAATGTCAGCAAAATGGTAGTGCAGTTTGGATTCGCTATTACCCCATCATGATTAATTACGTCACTAGCATTAACTTCAGGAACTATAAGAGGTACATTATTATCTAATCTGAAAGCACTTGAATTATCTATTAATAAAGCATTTTGTTCCATAATGGTTGACAACCATTTTTTTGAAATACTTCCACCGGCTGAAGCTAAAACTAAATCAAGATTCAGAAATTCTTCCTTAGTTGTTTTTTTTGTAACTAATTCTTCACCTTTCCAAATAATTTTTTTTCCTTCTGAACGCTCTGATGAAAGCAAGACCAATTCTGATATTGGAAAATCACGTTGTTCAAGAATTTTGATTAATTCAGATCCCACAGCACCTGAAGATCCTAAAACAGCAACTTTTAATGGCCTATTAGGCAAAAACGGAGATTTTCTCACACTTTAAAATGATTTTTATAAATAGATTGACTATTTTTTTTACTTTATCAAAAAAATAACTTTCAAGGAAATCACATAATGTGAAATAATTAAGTTTCGGCTTTTAGTAATAAATAAAAAAAATGGCAAAAGAATCATTAATAGTCAAAACAACTCCTCTACCTCAAAGTAGAATCTCATTTGATTTAGAAATACCATCTGAGACATGCAAAATGTGTGTGAATGAGACAATCAGTTCTATCAGTCGTTCGGCTAAAATTCCGGGTTTTAGACTTGGTAAAATTCCTAAACAAGTCTTAATCCAAAGAATTGGCATCACACAATTACATGCTTCTGCTCTAGAAAAAATTATTGATAAATCATGGCAAGAAGCGTTAAAAATAAAATCTATAGAGCCACTAAGTGAGCCAGAATTGGTAGATGGATTTGAAGCTTTACTTGCAAAGTTTAGTCCTGAAAAATCACTTAAGGTTACTCTTCAAACTGATGTTGCCCCAGAATTAAAACTTAAAAAATCCAAAGGACTAAGTGTTGAAATCTCAAAAACAAAGTTTGATCCTAAATCAATAGATGAAGCGCTAGAAAAATCTAGAAATCAGTTTGCAAATATTATTCCAGTTACCAATAGAGCAGCAAAATTAGGAGATATTGCTGTAGTTAGTTTCAAAGGAAAATATAAAGATTCTGGTAAAGAGATTGATGGTGGAGCAAGTGAATCAATGGATCTTGAGTTAGAAAAAAACAAAATGATTCCCGGTTTCGTTGAGGGAATCGTAAAGATGAAAATTGGTGATACTAAAACACTTAACCTTAAATTTCCTGAAGATTATTCTCATGAGGATTCAAGAGGCAAAGAGGCAATCTTTGAAGTCAATCTTAAAGATCTCAAAGAAAAAGAATTGCCTGAACTTAATGACGATTTTGCAAAACAGTCTGGCAACAAAGAATCATTACAAGAGTTAAAGAAAGATATTGAAAAGCAACTTAAAGACAATTTTGAAAAAACTCAAAAAGATATCAAAATTGAAGCTTTACTTGATGCCTTAACAAACGAATTGGTTGCTGAAATTCCAAAATCTATGATTGATATAGAAGTGAGAAATAATATTGAACAAACCGCTCAAAGATTTGCTCAACAAGGTCTTGATGTTAAATCTACTTTCACTCCGGAATTAGTTCAGTCATTAGCAGAGTCCACAAGGCCTCAGGCTGAAAAAAATGTTCAAAGAAATTTAGCTTTAAAAGCATTAGCTGAAACAGAAAAAATAAAAGTTGAGAAAGATGAAATTGATTTAAAAATGAAAGATTATGAAGATGCAATATCTCAATCTTCAAAACAAATAGATATTAAAAAATTAACAGAAGTAATAAGTAACGATTTACTCAAAGAAAAATTAATAATTTGGCTTGAAGAAAATTCTAAAGTCAAAGAAAAAACTACAAAAGCTTCTAAAGCTACCAAAATAACAAAAGCCACAAAAAATACAAAAAATACAAAAACTCAAAATAAAAAAGAAAAAAAATAATTTATAAAATTTCCTACTAATTAAACAAAAACCCCTTAGATTAACTATATGACGAAAACTAATTTGTGAACTCAGAAAAAAAACATTTAATCCAAAGCTCAAAAAGTTCTTACGAAAGTAATGTAAAAACTATTGCTGCTGTTCCTACGGTTATAGAACAATCAGGTAGAGGAGAAAGAGCTTTTGATATATATTCAAGACTATTGAGGGAGAGAATAATTTTTTTAGGTACTGGAATTAATGATCAAGTATCTGACTCACTTGTTGCACAATTATTATTTCTTGAAGCGGAAGATCCTGAAAAAGACATACAAATATATATCAATTCTCCTGGAGGCTCAGTAACTGCAGGAATGGCCATATACGATACTATGCAACAAATATCCCCTGATGTAGTGACAATATGCTTTGGAGTAGCGGCAAGTATGGGGGCATTTCTACTTTCTGGAGGAGCTAAGGGTAAAAGATTAGCTTTACCTAATTCTAGGATTATGATTCATCAACCTCTGGGAGGTGCACAAGGTCAAGCAGTAGAGATTGAAATACAAGCTAAAGAAATACTTTTTCTCAAGAAAACATTAAATTCGCTTTTAGCAGAACATACTGGTCAACCTTTAGAAAAAATTAATGAAGATACAGAAAGAGATTACTTTTTATCTCCCTCAGAAGCAGTCGAATATGGATTAATTGATAAAGTTATCAAAAAGTGACAAGGAATACTAATTTTTTAAGAATATGATGACGAATCGATATTTATAAGCAATCCTAGTGAATAGGGAATATTTAACACCTTTCACTTTAAAAACTTATAATCGATGGCTAAATTCGACGCCCATCTTAAATGTTCATTTTGCGGGAAATCACAAGACCAAGTAAGAAAGCTTATAGCTGGTCCTGGGGTTTATATCTGTGATGAGTGCATAGATCTTTGTAATGAAATTCTCGATGAAGAACTACTTGATAATCAAGCGAACACAAACAACTCTCCGCAAGTAAAAAAGAAATTACCAACTGATAATCCAAAAAAATCTGTTCCTTTAGAATTAACCTCGATTCCTAAGCCATTAGAAATTAAAGGTTTTCTAGATAATCAAGTAGTTGGACAAGAATCTGCAAAAAAAATCTTATCAGTAGCCGTATACAATCACTACAAGCGATTAGCTTGGAAAGTTAAAGAAGACAGTAAAAATAACAATTCAAAAGATTCACGAGCAACTAAATTACAAAAATCAAATATTTTACTCATCGGTCCTACTGGAAGCGGAAAAACATTATTGGCGCAAACTTTAGCAGAGTTTCTAGATGTTCCTTTTGCAGTAGCCGATGCAACGACTTTAACAGAAGCTGGATATGTTGGGGAGGATGTTGAAAACATACTTTTAAGACTTCTACAGAAATCAGAAATGAATGTAGAACTAGCTCAAAAAGGAATCATTTATATTGATGAAATAGATAAAATTGCAAGAAAAAGCGAGAATCCGTCAATTACTAGAGATGTCTCTGGTGAAGGAGTACAGCAAGCATTATTAAAAATGCTTGAAGGAACAATTGCTAATGTGCCACCACAAGGCGGAAGAAAACATCCCTATCATGACTGCATCCAAATTGATACGAGTCAAATATTATTTATTTGCGGGGGAGCTTTTATAGGTTTAGAGGATATCGTTCAAAAGCGTATGGGTAAACACTCTATAGGATTTACCACCAATTCAGATCAAAACAAAGTTGATACAAAAAAAATTATAGACCCAAGAGATTCCCTTAAAAATTTAGAATTAGATGACTTAGTGAAATATGGCCTAATACCAGAATTTATCGGCAGAATTCCTGTTTGTGCAGTATTAGATCGTCTTACTAAAGAAACTTTAGAATCTATTTTGACTCAACCAAGAGATGCATTAGTAAAGCAATTCAAAACTTTGCTAAGTATGGATAATGTTGAATTATCATTTGAGCCTGATTCTGTTGAAGCGATAGCAAATGAAGCATATAAAAGAAAAACAGGTGCAAGAGCATTAAGATCGATAATTGAAGAGCTAATGCTAGACATAATGTACACTTTGCCTTCTGAAGAAAATGTAAAAGAATTCACAATTACGAAAAAAATGGTAGATAACTTGTTCTCATCTAAAATTGTTAAACTACCTTCAGGATCAAAAAGAATCATTAAAGAGTCTGCATAAAGTTAGAGTTTAATTGTTTTAATTGAATCCCGAATTTTTCTAATTAATGAAAAATAAATGCAAAATATACATAAGCCTTATCATCAAAAATATAGACCAAACAACTTAGACGAACTGGTTGGGCAAAAATTTATATCCATTACACTCAAACAAGCACTATTAACAAAAAAAATTGCTCCTGCATATCTTTTTAATGGTCCAAGAGGTACTGGAAAAACATCAAGCGCAAGAATATTTGCAAAATCTCTAAATTGCCAGGCATTCAACCAACCTACGATAAATCCTTGTTGTAAATGTGACTTATGTAGACAAATTACAGATGGGGGAGCTCTAGATATTATCGAGATTGATGCAGCATCAAATACAGGAGTAGAAAATATAAGAGAAATTATAGAAAGAGCGAGATTTGCACCTACTCAAGCGAGATGGAAAGTATATGTTATTGATGAATGTCATATGCTTTCAACGGCAGCTTCAAATGCTTTACTAAAAACTATTGAAGAACCACCCTCAAGAGTTGTCTTTATCCTTGCGACGACAAATCCTGAAAGAGTATTAAGTACAATAAAAAGTAGATGCCAAAAGTTTGATTTTAGAAGAATAAGCCCTAGTGATATTTTTCAACATTTATCAGAAATCGCCGAAAAAGAATCCATTGAGTACGAAGTTCAGGCATTAAAAATGATTGCAAAAAGATCAAATGGAGGCATGAGAGATGCACAAAGCCTCCTTGAACAATTGAATCTTTTACCAGAAGGAATAACAATTAATAATATCCAAAACCTCCTAGGAGAAGTATCAGAAAATGAATTAACAAATCTGATTAAATCATTGGTTGAGAATAAACCAGAGTCATTAATTATCACCTGCAACAAATTATATGATGCAGGAAACGAACCCCTTCAAATAATTATTGGATTATTGAATATAACAAGGGATCTACTACTTCACACTACAAAAAATAAATATTCAGACCTTTATTATACGTCAGATGAATTTCAAGATGAATTGGATAAAATCTCAAAAAGAATAAATAAATCAACAATTATTAAATGGCATAATAATCTGAGAAATATTGAATATCAAATCAAAACAAGTGATAATCCAAGGCTTTGGTTTGAAATACATTTAACTGGTCTTCTAGATAATCAAGAGATAAATAATTTTTATAATAATGAAGAAAATAAAAATAGTGCTACTGAGGAGAAGCATGAGAAGATAAAAAATATTGCAATGACTAATAAAGAAAATATTTCTAATGAAATTCAAAAACCAAGTATCAAAAAAGAGATGATTCGCGAGGAATTGATCGAAAAAAAAGACGGAAAATTAGATAAATTTGACGTTCTTGAAAAAGAAAGTATGGGAAATATTTCTGACAACAAAAAAAATAATCCTGAATCAAACAATTTAAAAGATAAATGGGAATTAATTCTTTCTAAAGTAGAATTACCATCCACAAGAATGTTACTTTCACAACAAGCCGAACTTGAAAGTTTTGATTCGGAGAAAATCACAATTGCATTATCTCCAAACTGGGAAAATATGATAAGAAGCAGAAAAGTTATAATTGAAAATACCTTAAAAAAGGTATTTGGAGATGGAATAATACTTAATTTTTCAACCAAACAATTAAATAAAAGTAACCCAACAAACACTCCAGAAATAACCCAAAATGAAGTAAATAATTTTCGACCAATCAAAAAAATAGAACCAAAAACTAATTCGTCACCAAAAATATCTAACGAGGAAACTTATGATGATAGTTCAAAAAACTTAGCGAACTTTTTTAATGGAGAAATTATAGAGCTTGATGAATAAACTAAACTCCTGTATGAAGAGTTTTTCGCCAGAGTATCTTTTTAGGTAAAATAGACATCTTTATTGTTACCCAAGGGATTACTAAAAACCAATGTGATAAATAAAAAACAGATAAAAATACCATCAAAAAATTGCTTTTTTGCAATACAGGTACTTCGCTTTTGCAAGAAGAACCATACCAAAAAGCAATTCCAGATAACATAAATGCTGTAAATGAAATAGGCCAGTAAATTGGTGAATCTAATAAAGCAATACTGAAAACTAAATCACAAATAGAAATGATTGGTAGTGCATATTGCAAGATGAAGAAGTAAGTTAAATCAAATTTTTGCAAATAATCAATTTTATTGGTCAATAATTGATCTCCATAATCAAAGAATCTTTGCAACCCCCCCTCTGCCCATCTTTGCCTTTGCGCTAATAAAGCATTTAAATTCTCAACTGCTTCCTCCATGACTGGAGGATCCCATAATATTCCAATTCTAGATTTTGATAATAATAATCTTAAACTCAAATCAAGATCATCTGTAACTGTATCTTCATTAAAAGAACCACATGCTAATAATGTTTCTTTCTTAATTAATTGGCCATTTCCCCTTAATTCAGAAACTCCAGCAACTGATAATCTTCCATATTGAAAGATTGCGTCCATAGCCATCTCCATTGACTGACAGGAAGTTAAAAAATTCTTACTTACATTTGTTACTGATTTTCTTAATTGAACTGCAGACCAATCACCCTCTTCTACAAAACTAAATAACCTTATCAAAGAATCTTGTTTTAATTCAGCATCAGCATCCAAAACTAATAACCATTCTCCATGAGTAAATTTCAAGGCATAATTCAAAGCTCCTGACTTTCCTCCTCCTGCGTTTGGAGAACGACTTACAACTTTTAGCTTTTCATAGTGTCTAGATAATCTATCTAAAATTAAAGGGGTCTTATCAGAACTACCATCGTCAATTATATAAATATTTAATTTATTTGTTGGATAATCTAAACTAAATAATCTTTCAACTAATCTTGCTATGACATTCTCTTCATCTCTAGCTGCCACTAAAATATCAAGCACAGGTAAATCTTTATTGCTAATTCTGCTGCTTAAAGTATTTGAAACGTTGTTCCTTTTGAAATTTCTAGAAATAACTTTCAAACCGTAAAAAACAATCACAAAAGCAAGAGTTAATATAACGTAAAAGAAATTTTCGATATTGTAAGCATGAGGAATAAAAGCTACTAAGAAACAAGCACTAAAAAATATAAACGACTTCAATCTTCGATTTTTATAAAAACCCTTACTCATAAAAGTAAATTTTTAATTACTTAACTGTCATTGAGACAATATCTCAATTTTTTTCAGTTTTGCATTTCGATAGTAATGATTCAATATTTGTTCATAAGAGAATCCTAATTTAGCCATTTCAATTGCTCCTGACTGAGATAAACCTACACCATGGCCGAAGCCTCCTCCTTTCAAAAGCCATAAATCATCACTTAATTTATTAATAGTAAACAAATTACTAGGTATAAAATTTAATACTCTTCGAATATCATCTTTAATTAGAACAATAGATTTATTAACTTTGTCCGTTTGTATTTCCAACTTTGTCACTCTGCCACTAGACCCACGTTCAATAGAATTTAAATCCAAAACATCATCATTAACATTTATAAGTTTGTTTTTAATTAACTTTTCTTTAATTTCAAGACTAGAAATTTTCTTATTCCATCGAAAAAGAGAATGATAGTTCCCATAAAACTGTTCATTATCAAAATCTAAAAAATTATTTAAATCTGATTCATTTGTAATTGGAAGTTTAAAAATTTTATTTAATAATTTTGAACCATCAATGATTGAATTAAAATAAGAATAATCTTGCATTTGCCAAGACTCGCCTGCAGTTGCAGATATTCCACCATTGGAACCATGGTAAAAAGCATTTATTGGTTGATCTCCATAAGTGAGAATTAAATTTGAAGTTGCGTCTATAGCTTTTTTTACGTTTTTATTTGAAATTTTAGATGGCTTATAAACTTGACATTGAGTGCTTATACATAAATGATATTTATCCATATTAAATCTATCCGAATTAAATATGCCCCAAGTTCTTGCAATAACTGCTTGAGCCTTGAGTGCTTCTAAAGGAGAATTCGGTCCAATTTCATATGGCAAAACACCTGCCAAATAGTCGTCAAATTCAATTTTTTGAACTAATGTCCAAGTTCCATATGAATCTTTTATTAAATAAAAATTCTTGCCAAAATTGACACCATTTATTTTTATTTCCTCTTGAGCGTTAATATATATAGGTCCTTCAAGTTTCATAACACTATATTCATTTCTAAGAAAAGGAGTAATTTGAAAATTTTTTATTTTTCTGGAAATCCTATATTTTAATTCAAACTCTGGCAGATCATCTTCAAATGGAACCCATACTTCCCAATTTTTAGGGTAAGCAACAGTCGTCTGAAATCCTTTACTTTCAAGTTTCTCTGCTTGTTTTTTTGCTGATTCATAGCTTGCAAAAGGCCCAAAAACAATTCTTTCGATTGTTTTTGGATTTTTGATGGGTATATCCACCCAGCTAATTTGTATCTGTTTTGATTTATGTTTAATACCGTTGGACGATATCAGGTTTAAAAAACCTTTATTAGAGATAAAATTAATAATCTTTTTTTTTGAAAAACTGTCATTCTCCCCGCCTAAATATTGCTTTAAACCAATTAAAAAATTTCCTTTTTTAATTTCATTTTTGAGTTCAACCTTTGGCAGTACTTCTCCTTTGACATCTGAAGTAAATTTAGTGTTTATTAATAAAAGAGAGATGCATCCTAAAAATAAGTTTAAAAAGGCAAATTTTAGTTTCATAAGTTAGAACTTTCCTTATCAATTAAAAACTTTAATTTGCACCAATGCGTATAAAGGTTTAGATTATCCTAATTAAACACATTTGACTTCAATGTCTAAACTAAAAACTCGTAAATCAGCTGCTAAAAGATTTAAAGCTACTGCGACGGGTAAATTTATGAGAAGAAGAGCTTTCCACAATCATTTACTTGATCATAAAAGCTCAAAATTAAAAAGACATCTATCGACAAAAGCCGTAGTTGATGAAAGAGATGCTGATAATGTAAAATTAATGATTCCATACGCATAAATCTTTAACCAATTTTTATTAGATATTCATGGCACGCGTAAAAAGAGGCAACATAGCCAGAAAAAGAAGAAACAAAATCCTAAATCTTGCAAAAGGTTTTAGAGGCGGCAACAAAAATCTTTTCAGAACCGCAAATCAAAGAGTAATGAAAGCTCTTTGTAATGCTTATAGGGATAGAAGAAGAAGAAAAAGAGATTTTAGAAAACTTTGGATTTCTAGAATTAACGCATCTGCCAGGATAAATGGGACCAACTATAGCAAGTTAATAAATGGCATGAAAAATTCAGAAATTATCATTAATAGAAAAATGCTTGCTCAATTAGCCTTAAACGATCCTAAGTGTTTTGAAAAAATTGTTTCTTCCGTTAGTAATTAGAAAAAATAATATAATTTAGAAAAGTATTTTTAAATAATGGAAATTTCTTCCTTTCAATCCTATTTAATAATTCTTTTTATTGTATTAATAATAATTTCTATTTTTGTATTCAGACAATTTCTAAGAACAAGAAGTGAAGAATTAAATTTAGTAAAATTCGAGCAGAAAGGTTTAGATTCTCTCACTCAAGCTACAGAATTATATGAATTTGGGTCTATTCAAATAAAAAAAAGATTATATTCTGAAGCAACCAAGACTTTTTTAAAAGCAATTGAAAATTATGAAAATGAACCTGATGAAGCCAAAGCGATAATAAATAATGCTTTAGGATTTTCTTATGCTGCTCAAAATGAATTTAAGAAAGCTATTAAACACTATAACTCTGCAATACAATCACTCCCAGAATATCCTATAGCCCTAAATAACCTTGCATCAGCGCAACAGCGTTTACTTGAATACGACTTAGCATATGCAACTTATCAAAAGGTTTTGGTGATAGATCCAAAAAACAAAACAGCAATTAAAAAAAGTAAGGAGTTAGAGAAAAGAAACAACTATAAACCTTATAAGGGTATTAAAGATAAGGGATTCTAAATATGAAAAATTATTCGTCTTTAATAATTGGAGGAAAACAATTTTCCAGTAGATTGATGGTAGGCACTGGCAAATACAAATCTACTCAAGATATGTTAGGAAGTTTGTCAAATTCTGAAACAGAAATTATAACCGTCGCTGTTAGAAGAATTAAAAATGAACAGACTGGAGAAAATTTACTCGAAAAGATCAACTGGAAAAAATACTGGATGCTTCCAAATACAGCTGGTTGTATTAATTCCGATGAGGCAGTCAGAATAGCAATTTTGGGAAGAGAACTTGCAAAATTATCTGGTCAAGAAGAAAATAATTTTGTGAAGTTAGAAGTAATTCCTGACAAAAAATATTTGTTACCAGATCCAATTGAAACCCTGAAAGCAGCAGAAATTTTAATAAAAAAGGGTTTTACCGTACTCCCCTATATCAATTCAGATCCTATTCTTGCAAAAAGACTAGAAGAAATAGGTTGTGCAACTGTAATGCCATTAGGCTCGCCTATTGGCTCCGGTCAAGGTTTATTAAATTCATCAAATATAAGTATAATTATTGAGAATGCAAAAGTGCCAGTAATAATTGACGCAGGAATTGGGGTACCAAGTGAAGCTTCTCAAGCAATGGAACTTGGAGCTGATGGTGTTTTAATCAATAGTGCAATAGCACAAGCTGAAAATCCTCCTCTAATGGCTCAAGCGATAAATTATGGTGTGAAAGCTGGCAGGCAAGCTTTTTTGGCTGGAAGAATTAAAAAACAAGACTTTGCAATAGCAAGTTCACCGGAAATAAACATATCTATCTAATTCTCTTTATTTAGAAAGTTTACAAAGAAAATAAAAATTTATTATTTGATTTTATTTATCGTCTTAAGAAAGAAGATTTGAAACTATTTACAATGTTTTTTCGCAAATTGGAAGCACACTGTAGTAATTTAATAAATATATTATGAATCTTTTAATTCTGGAGTTCTGAGTGAAAGTTATTGTTCTAGGTGGAGATGGTTTTTGCGGTTGGCCTTGTGCGGTGAATTTAGCAGAGCAAAATCATGATGTAATTATTGTCGACAATTTAAGTCGTAGAAAAATTGATATTGATCTAGAAGTAGAATCTTTAACTCCAATTGCTTCAATTACAGAACGACTTTCTGCTTGGGAAGAGATTGGAGGTAAGCCTATGAGATTTCTTAACATGGATATCTCTAAACAATATCAAAAATTACTTAATTTGCTCATCAATGAAAAACCAGATTCTGTGATCCATTTTGCAGAACAAAGAGCTGCGCCTTACTCGATGAAATCGAGTTTTACCAAAAGATATACAGTAGATAATAATGTTAATGGCACCCACAACCTTCTTGCTGCAATAGTAGAGAGTAATTTAGATATTCATGTAGTTCATTTAGGAACGATGGGAGTCTACGGATACGGATCACATCGAGGTGCAACAATTCCAGAAGGTTATTTAAAAGTTGAAGTTCCACAACCAGATGGAAGCCGCTTTGAAGAAGAAATATTGCACCCTGCAAGCCCAGGCAGTGTTTACCATATGACTAAAACTTTAGATCAATTATTATTTCTTTACTACAACAAAAATGATCTTGTAAGAATCACTGATCTACATCAAGGCATTGTTTGGGGAACAAATACAGAAGCAACTTTAAAAGATCCTAGATTGACAAACCGATTTGACTATGACGGAGATTATGGAACTGTTCTAAACAGATTTCTCATGCAAGCTGCTATCGGATATCCATTAAGTGTTCATGGTACAGGAGGGCAAACAAGAGCATTTATACATATCAAAGACTCTGTAAAATGTGTACAACTTGCTCTTGAAAATCCTCCAAAACCTGGAGAGAGAGTCAAAATCTTTAATCAAATGACTGAGAGTCATCAAGTAGGAGAACTAGCTAAAAAAGTTGCTTCTCTTACAGGAGCTGAAATTAATTATTTACCCAATCCAAGGAATGAAGCTGTAGAAAATGATCTTATTGTTGATAATAAATGTTTTATTGAATTAGGTTTAAACCCAACGACCCTTGATAATGGCTTATTAGAAGAAGTTGTTGAAGTCGCTAAAAAATACTCTAATAGATGTGATCTTAAGCGCATACCTTGTGTTTCATCCTGGACAAAAAAACAAGCTGAAGCCATAAAGACTAATTAAAATTTCTGAAATAATTACCCTAAGAAAGTGAAAATTGCATTATTTACTGAAACTTTTTTACCTAAAGTTGACGGCATAGTCACAAGACTTACTAAAACGATTGAATTTTTAATAAAAAATGGTGATGAAGTTATAATTTTTTGTCCAGAAGGGTGTCCAGAATCATATATGGGTGCAACTGTAGTTGGAGTTGCCGCAATGCCATTACCCTTATACCCAGAGTTAAAGCTTGGTTTACCGGGTCCTGCAGTCTCAGATAAGTTGGAAAAATTTAACCCAGATTTGATACATGTTGTTAATCCAGCTGTACTTGGCTTAGGTGGCATATGGTTAGCGAAAACTAATAATATTCCTTTAATTGCCAGTTACCATACTCATCTTCCAAAATATCTGGAACATTACGGTATGGGTATGTTAGAGCCACTTTTGTGGGAATTACTTAAAGCAGCTCATAATCAAGCCTTGTTAAATTTATGTACTTCCACCGCTATGGTCAATGAGTTAAAAGATAAAGGTATTCAAAGGACTGCTCTATGGCAAAGGGGAGTAGATACTTTCAGTTTTAGACCAGATTTGAGAAGTGAGAAAATGAGAAAAAAATTATTTGGGGACTTTAACGACGCTAAATACTTATTGATTTATGTAGGAAGATTATCCGCAGAAAAACAAATTGAGAGAATTAAACCAGTCTTAGAAAGTATCCCTAATGCTTGCCTAGCTCTTGTAGGTGACGGACCATATAGAAACCAGCTTGAAAAAATCTTCGAAAATACCAAGACTAATTTCATAGGATATTTATCTGGCGATGAACTTGCTAGCGCCTATGCCTCCGGAGATATATTTTTATTTCCATCCAGTACAGAAACACTTGGGTTAGTTTTACTAGAAGCAATGGCAGCAGGATGTCCAGTTATCGGAGCCAACAAGGGGGGAATTCCAGATATTATTAGCGATGGGATTAATGGTTGTTTATATGATCCTGATGAGAAAGATAATGGGGAACAAAGTTTGATTGAAGCGACAAAAAAAATTCTAGAGAATGAAGATAAAAGAGAAGTTATGAGAAAAGAGGCACGAAACGAAGCAGAAAAATGGGATTGGAATCAAGCAACGTTACAACTGCAAAATTATTATTCAGATACACTCAAAGAAATAGATTAAATTTGATCTAAATTATTATGCAACATGTGGGGGCGTAGGATTACTATATGAACCTAAAGGAAGTATTAGAGTAGCAATCTTTTGATTCTTTTCAGGCCTTTTTTTCTTTGAGAATTTTTTACCAAAAGGTACTCTTATAACATTAGTCCCCTCAATGGAACAAATATTTGAGTTATCTCCAGAAAAATTATTTACAAAATTTGGTAAATTGACGTTTTTAACTGGCAGTTGCTTAACATTACCAGATTTAAAATCTTTGGTCATAGCTTCAAATACCCCAAAAAATTTGATGCTCGAATATTTTAATAAAAAAATTTAAAAAAATTCTATAAGAAAATATTAAATTTTTATTCTCACTGATAATAACTAAGTAAATACAGGGACGCTAGTCCTTTAAGCACATTTTTTTTCTTCTAAAGTCTCATCTTGATTTACATTGCAAGAACAAATTAAATTGCGATCGCCGTATGCATTATTGATCCTAGAAACTGAAGACCAAAACTTTATACTTATTGGAGTTTTATAAGGGAAAGAAGCCTTTTCTTTTGAATAAGGATATTGCCAATTATCAGCAATTAACTCTTTCAGCGTATGGGGAGCATTGCTTATTACATTATTATTTTTTAATTCATAATTATTTTCTATTTCACTGATTTCTTCTCCAATCAATAGCATAGCCTCACAAAATCTATCTACTTCTGCCAAACTTTCACTTTCAGTAGGCTCTATCATAATAGTCTCTGGAACAGGCCAACTTATTGTTGGGGCATGAAAACTATAGTCTATTAATCGTTTAGCTAAATCATTTACACTCAAACCAGTTTTGGATTTTAAATCTCTAAAATCTAAAATACATTCATGTGCGACAAAATTATTTTTTCCTTTATAAAGAATCTTGAATTTATGCTTTAAAGAATGCGCTATATAATTTGCAGATAAAATTGCATGAGCAGTTGCTTTCCTTAAACCACTAAAACCAGCCATTTTTATGTACATCCAACTTATTGGGAGAATACTTGCACTACCATGCTTGGCAGAAGATACATAATTAAAACTACTAGATAAATTATTATCCATTAAAGAATGAGTAGGAAGAAATGGGCTTAAAGTTTCTGATGCAGCAACTGGTCCCACTCCTGGACCACCCCCTCCATGTGGGATACAGAATGTTTTATGTAAATTCAGATGACAAACATCAACACCATAGTTACCGGGTTTGCATAATCCAACCTGAGCATTCAAATTTGCTCCATCTAAATAAACAAATCCTCCAACAGAGTGAATTAAGTCACAAATCTTTCTGATTTGCAATTCAAAAACTCCATGAGTAGAGGGGTAGGTCAACATAAGAGCTCCTATTTGGTTATCAAATTTCTTGACCTTGATCGACAAATCTTGAAAATCAATATTTCCTTCGTCATCACATTCAACAGTTAACACGTCAAAACCTGCCATAACTGCACTAGCAGGATTTGTTCCATGAGCACTTTTTGGAATTAAACATTTTTTTCTTAACAGTTCACCTTTTGATTCAAAATAAGAATTTATTGCCAATAAACCAGCAAATTCTCCTTGAGAGCCTGCATTTGGTTGAAAAGAAACTGATTTTAAACCAACAATCTCACTTATCCATTTTTCTAGGTCAGATATAATTTTTGAATAGCCTTTAGTTTGATCTGGTGGGGAAAAAGGATGAATGGAAGATAAATTAGCCCAAGAGACTGGATTTAACTCTGCTGCAGAATTTAACTTCATAGTACAGCTTCCTAGTGGCATCATGCCATCTACCAAAGAAAAATCTTTTTCTGCAAGTCGGAATATATATCTCATTAATTCAGTTTCACTTTGGTAATTTGTGAATATATCTTGCTGCATCCACGCATTGGATCTCAAAGCTAAACTTTCAAGATGAAATTCTTTATCAAATTTTATATGCTCTAAATCTTCTTCTTTTTCTATAAGGTTTGCTATAAAAGTCAAAATATCTTTTATTTCTTTTTCATCACTAAGCTCATCTAAAGAGATCCCAAAGCCAGTTGAATTTTCAATAGTTGATCCCAACGGCAAAATTCTTAAGTTATAGCCATTTTTTAAAGCTTCATTGTGGATCCCCTGGGAGTGCTCAGAATAAACATCAACACTATCAAATCTAATCCCATCAGGAATATCAAAACCTAAAGAAGCTAAACTTGATTCTAAATTTATTCTCAACTCAACTAATCTCTTAGCAATTTGCGTTAATCCAGAGGGTCCATGATAAATAGCATAAAAAGAAGAAATTATGGCTAACAAAGATTGAGCAGTACAAATATTACTAGTGGCCTTTTCCCTTCGAATATGTTGCTCTCTTGTTTGCAAAGCTAGTCTTAGAGACTTTTCTCCATTTTTAGATAGAGTTTGCCCAACAATTCTTCCTGGTATCAGCCTTTTATATTTTTCGCTACAAGCAAAATATGCTGCATGGGGGCCACCAAAACCCATTGGAACACCAAATCTTTGCATACTCCCCACTGCTACATCAACACCAAATTCAGAAATTGGTTTAATCAAAACTTGTGCTAATGGATCAATACATGCGCTAACAATAATTTCTGATCTATGTGCTTGGGATATTAAGAATGTGGGATCATACAATTCCCCATTTTTACCAGGTAATTGCAACAACATTCCAAAAACATCATCATGATTAGGAAGGTTGCTTTGAGTAAAGCGTTTTAAGGATATTCCCAAAGGTTTTGCTCTAGTTTGTAGAACATTAAAAGTATGATCAAAAACATTTGACTCCACTAAGTACACTTTTGAAGATTTATTTTTTCTTGCAGAAAAACTCATGGCCATAGCTTCTGCAGCAGCAGTACCCTCATCCAACAAAGATGCATTGGCTACAGGGAATCCTGTTAGTTCACAAACAATAGTCTGAAAATTAAATAGAGCTTCTAATCTTCCTTGTGCAATTTCTGCTTGATATGGAGTATAAGACGTGTACCACCTTGGATTTTCAAGAACATGTCTTTGGATTACTTTAGGCATATGATTGTCATAATAACCAAGGCCTATAAGTGATCTCATTTTAGTATTTTTATTCGCAATCTCTTCTAATTCATTTAAAGCCTCAATTTCTGAACAACCTTGGGGCAATATTTCTGAAGATTTATCTTTAAGTTGAATATCTTCAGGAATAACTTGATTTATAAATTGATCAATATTATTAAAACCAAGCTTAGAAAGCATTTTCTGCTCATCAGCATCACTCAAGCCAAGGTGTCTATTAATAAATAAATCTGAATTAAGCGTGGATTTCATGTCCAATTTTTCTATAATTTAACCTATGTATGAAGATTTTGCTTTAATTTGGCATAACCTTTGATTTATATGCATCTGAAGTCATCAAATGAGCAATTGATGCAGTTGATTCTGGTTTTAAAATGACTAGCCAACCGTCTCCAATCGGATCATTCTGTAAAAGCTCAGGGTTCTCAATAACACTTTCATTTACAGATACTATTTCCCCTGAAAAAGGCAGATAGACTTCCTCAACGGCCTTAACTGATTCTATTGTTCCAAAAGTCTGGCCTTTCTCTAAAGTCGCACCTTCATCAGCTAATTCAACAAAAACAATATCTCCTAATTGATCTATAGCGAATTCACTAACTCCAATTTTTAATAATCCATTTTCTTCCAAGACATATTCATGAGTATCAGCATAGTTGAGGTTGTCTGGAAATTTGTAAGACATGATTAAGTAGATAAAGGAAATAGAGAATCCTTTGAAATTAATTTTTCCTCTAATAATTCCGATAATAAACGAATTAATGCAATTTTGATGTGAGCTATGTGAGAACCACCTTGAACAAAAATATTGTAAGGATCTCTTAGAGGGGCATCAGCAGAAAATTCACTTGTACTACCTTCAATAAAGGTACCTCCTGCCATTAATAATTTTGAATCATATCCCTCCATTGATGATGGAACAACATTCAGAAAAGAATCTACTGGTGAAGAATTTTGAAAAGATTGACAAACTTTTTGTACCAAATCAGGATTATTCAATCTTACTGACTGAATAAGATCAGATCTATAAGTTGCTGGCTCTGGTAAAACCTTAAATCCCAAATTTTTAAAGACTGCTGCAACCATATCTGCACCTTTTAGTGATTCGTGAACAATTTGTGGTGCTAAAAACAAACCCTGCAAAATTAATCTTCCTAGTCCAAAATTTATTCCTGCAGAAGAACCAATACCTGGTGAGGTTAATCTAGAACATGCCATCTCAACCAACTCTGCATCTCCTGCAACGTACCCACCAGTAGGAACTATTGTTCCTCCCAAATTTTTAATCAATGATCCAGCAATTATATTTGCTCCTTTAGAAATTGGTTCACTATCTTCAACAAGCTCCCCATAACAGTTATCAACAAAACATACACAGTTAGGATCAAAAGAATGAATAAGACTACAAATTTTCTCTATCTGATGATTCGTAAGAGACTTTCTCCAACTATATCCACAACTTTTTTGTATGAATACTAATTTGCATGAATTTTCTTTAAAAAAATGAACAATTTTTTCTTCAAAAGAATCAAAATTCTCGCAGATATTTACTTGCTTATATTCAATGTCAAAATCTTTTAGTGATCCTTTTCCTCCTCCCCTTATTCCTATGACTTCTTCTAACGTGTCATATGGTTGCCCTGTAAGAGATAACATTACATCTCCAGGTCGAAGAATTCCAAATAAGACAGAACTTATTGCATGAGTTCCACTTACAAATTGCATCCTCACAGCAGCCTTTTCAGCAAGAAACAATCTCGCAAAGACCGCATCAATTTTTTCTCTAGATATATCATCATGACCACTACCAGAAGATTGATTGAAATGACTAGTAGAAACTTTTTCTTCCTTAAAAATTGTCATAATATTTTCTAATTTCTGGAAAACCTGATTGGACCTTTCTTGGAAAACTTTACTTAAACTCTCTTCGACAGAAAGAACAGCGTTTTCAGCCAGTTTTAAGTTATTGTCAAGAATCATTTATTATGAAAATTCATGTTATTTTTCAGAAGCTAAATTTCTTAATTCTGTGAGAAAAGCATTAGGTCCCCTGCCCTGAAAATAAGAAAGTTTTTTTGAAGCCTCATATAAATCAAGAAGTTCTCCATCTAATTCTTCTGCCGTATAATCTCTAATTCCTGCAATTACCTCAGCAAAACGTTCTCTACGAGCAGATTTATTGACATCATAGGCTTCCATTACCTGGATTTTACATGATCTCCAAGCCTTATTCTGACAAAAATGCACTGAAAGAGCATCACTTAAATCAGAAGCTTCTTCATCTTCTATGTACCAGTCAAAAGATGAAGGTAGAGGTTTTAATCCTGAAAATATCTCGAATAACTCCCCGGCCGACAATGGATTACCAGAGTCATTTTTTAGGGGTTGTGCAGACTCTTCCAAAGATTTCCATAACTCTGGGTAATCACTTTCAAAACGATCCCTGATTTTTTCAATACCTTGATCAAGAATCGTATTAACTTGAGCTAAAGCAAGAAAAACTTCAGGACCTGGCGAAGATAACTTCCCATTCCTAAGATTAGAAATTTGCGAATTATGAACTTTACCTAAATCAAGAACTTCTGAAAGTAATGGCAATACTCTGTGAGACCAACCGTTTCTTTCATGCCAAAGGTGTATCAAATGAGCCATAGCCCTTCGACCTCTAGATAATTTATCGCGATATCCGAGACTCACAGATAATTAAACTTATCAATAGTATAGTATGATAATATTACATATCGGTAATTTTGAAAATAGTATTTCAATATCATGAATTCAGTAATTTTCCAAGAAACAGCAAAATTAAAAAAACCTGTTCCAGCTGAAAAAGTTATAGAACTCTCAGAAAAATTACTGGAACCTTCCAGTCATTCAAAAAGATATCCTCCAAGACTACATAAAACGTGGGGAACAATAGTTTTTATGGCTGCAATACATATTCTTTCCCTTGTAGCTTTACAACCAAAATTTTGGAGTCTCTCTGCAGTCACTTCATTATTATTTTTTTACTGGGTAACTGCTTGTTTAGGAGTCACCCTTGGATATCACAGATTGTTATCACACAGATCGTTCATTGTACCAAGATGGTTAGAAAGATTTTTTGCTACCTGTGGAGCCATAAGTTGCCAGCATGGACCAATCGATTGGGTAGGTTTACATAGGCATCACCACTCTTTTTCAGATACTGAAGTAGATCATCACAATAGTAAAAAGGGGTTTTGGTGGAGTCATATGGGTTGGATGTTTAAAGACGTAGAAGCACTAAAAGCTGTTCCAAAACTAAGTGCAGATTTAATCAAGGATCCATACTATAGATTTTTAAATAAATATTTTTTATTCTTACAAATTCCTATTGGACTTTCATTGTACGCAATAGGTCAAAAATTAGGAGTTGGAGGCTGGGCTCTAGTCCTTTGGGGCATTCCATTGAGGCTTGTGGTTGTTTATCATATAACTTGGTTAGTCAACTCCGCGACGCATTGTTGGGGTAAAGCACCATTTGAAAGTGGTGATTCATCTAAAAACAACGCATGGGTTGCTGCATTAACTTTTGGAGAAGGTTGGCATAATAACCATCATGCATTTCCCAATTCGGCAAAACAAGGATTATTTAAAGGTCAGATAGACCTAACATGGGAACATATTAAGATTCTTGCGAAATTTGGTTTTGCAAAAAAAGTAAAGTTACCCTCTAGGTCTTATTATTAACTATATTGTTCAATATTTTCATGACTAAAAGAGTACAAGTCGCATTAACTGAATCAATCGCATCACTAGGCAAAGAAGGAGATCTAGTTGATGTAGCACCAGGATACGCAAGAAATTTTCTATTACCTTATGGCAAGGCAATGAATGTAACACCAGCAGTCCTTAAACAAATTGAGAGGAAGAAAGAAAAAGAAAAAATCGCTGCTGATAAATTAAAGCAAGAAGCTTTAGATTTCCAAACTGCATTATCTACAATAGGTAGATTCACTATCAAAAAACAGGTTGGAGAAGATGGTGTCCTTTTTGGAACGGTTACCAATGGTGATGTTGCCGAAGCGATAGAAGCGGCTACTAAAAAAGAAATTGATAGAAGAAATATTACTGTTCCTGATATTCATAATTTAGGTTCCTTTACTGCAAAAATAAAATTACATCCAGAAGTAAATGCAGAAGTAAATATTGAAGTAACAAGTTAATCAATTTGTTGCATTATTTTGAAAAGTAGCCAGAGTATATATCTAAGCAATTAAAGATATGGTTTCCGTACCTTTTCCAAATAATGGGCAAAATAAAAATTTTAAAAAGGATTTTAATAGTGAAAATGCCGGATTAGTTCCTCCTCAAAACGTTCAAGCAGAGGAAGCTGTTCTTGGTGGCATACTTCTTGATCCAGACGCGATCGGAAGAATTGCAGACTTAATTAAACCTGAAGCTTTTTATATAAATGCCCATCAAGAGATTTATAGAACAGCGTTAATGTTGCATACCCAGGGAAAACCAACTGATTTAACATCAATGAGTGCTTGGTTAGCAGATAATGGATCACTAGAAAAAATTGGAGGAAACAGCAAACTCGTAGAACTTGTTGAAAATGTTTCCTCTACAGCTTCCATAGAACAAGTTGCTAATTTAATTAACGACAAATTCATGAGAAGGCAACTTATTAGATCTGGAAATGAAGTGGTTCAACTAGGTTTTGATCAAA
>CACAXN010000007.1 GCA_902536455.1 uncultured Prochlorococcus sp. | reverse complement strand
TGTATTTGCTCTTCTAAGTGGAGGTGTTTGGTTAGATGAAAGACTCACTTTTGTTCAGTGGATAGGAGTAGTATTTGTTCTTATCTCGGTATTTTTTGTAAGCCAGAGAAAGAGTTTATGGGAAAATAAATTTTCTGATACTACTATTTAATTAGTGCCTTTTTGTAAAAAGTCTAATAATGCGAATAGTTTTGATTAGTACTCCAATAGGATTTTTGGGGAGTGGTAAAGGTGGTGGAGTTGAATTAACAATAAATTCTTTAGTTTCAGGTTTAATTTCATTAGGTCATTCTGTTGATGTTGTAGCTCCAAAAAACTCTAAGTTACATAAAAGTAATGTAAAAGCAAAATTACATTTTGTAGAAGGTGAAGATCAAATTAGTTGGCAGCATCAAAATTACAATTCTCCCGTGAGTATCCCAGATAATTCTCTTTTAGCAGGAATGCTTGAAAAGGGATTAGATATCGCAAAAAATGCAGATGTTTTGTTGAACATGTCCTATGATTGGTTGCCTATTTGGATGACTGTAAATTTAGAGATACCCATTGCACACATTATTAGTATGGGTTCTGAAAGTTCAGTAATTAATAATTTAATTTCTAAGGTGCACGCTAAATATCCAAACAATTTTGCTTTTCATTCAAAAATGCAAGCTAATGATTATCCATTCATAAAAAAACCAACAATAATTGGGAATGGATTTAATTTAAATAATTATATTTTTCAAGATTCAGTGCAGGGACCCTTGGCATGGGTTGGAAGAGTGGCTCCAGAGAAAGGTTTGGAGGATGCAGTTTATGTGGCAAATAAACTTGGCGAAAAATTAAAAGTTTGGGGATTTATAGAAGATGAGATTTATGCTTCAAAGATAGAAAAATCATTCCCTCAAGGAGTTATAGATTGGATGGGGTTTTTACCAACTGATGAATTACAAAAAGAACTTGGTAAATGCAGAGGGTTGCTAAATACACCGAAATGGAATGAGGCATATGGGAACGTTATTGTTGAAGCTTTAGCCTGTGGTGTTCCAGTTGTAGCTTATAAAAGGGGAGGACCTAGTGAAATTATTCAGCACGGTCAAACAGGCTATCTTTCTAATCCCGATGATAAAGAAACTCTGCTTTACTATGCAAATATTATTGAAAAAATAAATCGCAAAAATTGTAGAGAATGGGTAGAAAAAAATGCCTCTGCAGATATATTTGCTAACAAGGTTGTGAACTGGCTTAATAAGGTAATCATTGAATATAAAAAGAATTAATATATTAAATGATTCTTCTGAACTCAAGAAAGAGGCTTTTTAACTTAACAATAGTTTTAATTTCTGGGATCATAATATTTATTCTTGGTTTAGGTAATACAGGATTGGTGGATGAAACCCCACCTTTATTCGCTGCTGCGGCAAGGGCGATGAGTGAATCTGGTGACTGGTTAACTCCAAAAGTAAATGGAATTTTCCGCTTTGATAAGCCTCCATTAATTTATTGGTTAATGGGTTTTTTTTACTCATTACCGAAAAACGAGATTTGGGATAGTTTCGGGACACTCTCAGCAAGACTTCCCTCCGCTTTGGGATCATTATTTTTAATGTTGATGATTGGAGATACTTTGTTCTGTTGGCCACAGAAGGGTGATAGGCAATTTCTTAATCCAATAGTTGCATCATTAGGCTTTGCTTTGTCTCCACTAATAATTATCTGGAGTAGAACTGCGGTAAGTGATGCCCTATTAACTGGAACCTTAGGGATTAGCCTGCTTTTATTTTGGAGAAGAATGGCTAGTAAGAATAATGATAAATGCATTTCAGCGTGGGTATTTTTAGGATTTGCAATTTTAACCAAAGGTCCTGTCGCATTTGTTTTGGCATTATTGACTATTACGTTTTTCTTATTTATTCAGAAGAATTGGAAAACGTTACTTCGTAAGATTAATCCTAAGAAAGGTTTTTTAATAACAATATTAATAAGTGTTCCATGGTACATATTAGAACTGATAAAAGAGGGGAAGCCTTTTTGGGACAATTTTTTTGGGTACCATAATTTTCAAAGATATACCTCAGTTGTAAACAATCATGCAGAACCATTCTGGTTTTTTCTTTACATAATGATATTGGCTTCATTACCATTCACTCCTTTTTTGTATTACGGGATATTCAAAGCCTTTAAGGATTTCTTGAAAAGTTCAAAAGAAAGTTGCAATATCACTGACTCCCTTTATACATACTCTCTATGTTGGTTATTGTCAGTTTTAATATTCTTTAGTATTTCTGCTACGAAACTACCAAGCTATTGGTTGCCTGCAATTCCAGCAGCTGCAATTTTAATCAGTAATGGCTTTATAAACTTAAAAATTTCAAGTAAGAGTTTTTTATATTTATGGATTTTTAATATTTTAATTTTGTTTGGTATCTCAATAGCATTCTTTTTCTCAAATATTTGGTTAAGTTCAATAAATGATCCTGAAATGCCTAATCTTGTGTCTGAATTAATAAGTTCTGGAATAATTTTTAAAGCCAAATTGTTTTTCGCTTCATTCACACTTGTTGCAATAATTTTATTTTCTTTAAAATCTAAAAATATCTTTCTTTATCTTCAAATATTAATTTTAATAGGACAATCTTTTTTGATGTCGCCGATTAGAAAATTAGCGGATACGTCTAGGCAATTGCCTTTGAGGAATATTTCAAAATTAATTTCTAATGTTCGTGAGGGGAATGAAACTTTAGCAATGATCGGGATAAGAAAACCGTCTTTACATTATTATTCGAGACAAATAGTTTTTTATGAACCAAATACTAAAGAAGGTTTAATTAATCTCTCAGATAGGCTAGACGAAGATAGAAGAGAAAATTATGAGGATCGACCTGATTATGAATACAAATCTTTATTGATCGTGATAGACGAATATTCTTCGCTCGAACAGCACTGGTCAAATATTAATCATCAAAAATTAGGTGAATATGGCATCTATAATTTATGGCGAATTCAAAAAAGTGATCTGAATAAGTATTCGGAATTTTTACTTAAAAGCGGTTATAAATCTGACTGGAAAAATAGAAAAGTTGAGAATTTTTAACAAAGCTTCTTTTTAAGAAGAGCGTTTTTAAGATCATCAATACTACATTTATTGGGTATTTCAATTTCATTCAAATCCTCAAGTAATTCGAGATCGATGACAGAATCTTCTGCTAAAAAACTAAAAACTTCATTAATGCTTATTCCCATATCTTGAGCCATCTCTGAGATTAGCCTTAGAGTATCCCTTCGCACAGAAATTCTGAGATCTAAAGGGATATATTCATTTTCAGGGTTCGCTGACTTCATACACTAAATCTTAAGACATTATGTAATTATCAGGATAATATCTTTACAATATTCATTAATCATGCTGCAAAATCTGTTTTTATTTAAACGATTTTATAAGTATGTGTAAGAGAGGAATTGTAAATACTGAGATTATAGTTGTGCTAAAAAGAATTTTAGAGGCGATTTTTTGTTTCACGTCATAAGCCTCTGCCATTAATATTGTTGATATTGCAGTTGGCGTTCCCGCCTGAAGTATTATTGCCGATGATTGGTAGAAGTCAAAATTTAAAAATTTGCTTATTAAAAAAACGATAAAAGGAAAAATAAATAACTTTAATAAAATTGAGAATTTAATTTCCTCATTAAGATCGAAAATTTTACTCTTTTGATTTGTTATTATTCCAAGTCTTGTTCCCACAATTATTATTGCCAACCCAATAACTAATCTTGCAGGTATCCAAAGATAATTGCCTAATGTCTCATCTAGATTAAAAAGATATGCCAAAAGTACACCAATAATCCCTCTTGATGCAGGACTATTAATCAATGCGTTTAATAATCCTCCAATCTTTGGGATGTTCTTGTTTTGGGATTTGCCTTGAAGAAAAAAAGGTCCAAATATCCAAGCGAACAGGGTTGTTCCTAAATCAAACCCGATAGTAAAATTAATAGTTGTTGAAGGCAGAAGAGCTATTGCAATTGGTATTCCAAGAAAAGAGGTATTACCTATTAGACCTGCCAGCTGCAAAGTATAATTTGAAAGCTTATTTTTAAATATTTGAAATATATTTATCGTAATTATTAAAAATCCAATTAGAGAGAATGCTAAAAATGCACTTTTAATAAGGTTTATATCTATACCCTCTTTCAATAAAAGACCCATTACACTCAAAGGGATACCAAATCTTATAAGAGGTCTTGCAATATATTTAGAAATCTTTGGATTCTTTTTCCCGAGAAAAAAACCAAAAATTAATAAAGGGATAATATTTATAAAGAGAGAGTAGATGGTATTAATCAAATATTTGATAAAGCAATATTAACCTGCCGTCGCATAGTCAAAAAGTTTTTTTAACCCATGGATAAATTAAATTATTTTCCATATTTCATTATCAGGAATTAAAGGAGATTTATATAGATCTTCTGGTTCTTTAGTTAAAACTCTCCAATTTGGAACTCTGCAACTGACATAAGCAGGACTTTCTATTAAAACCCCTGGCTTCTCATCAAAAGTACAAGTAAATCCCTCTTTCCAAAAACCACCATTGTTAAGGCTACCTTTAAACCAAACCCAGCATTTTGAAGTTTTCAAGATCAGAAAAATTTATCTTTATGGTAAATAGTATTTTAGTAAAATATCTATAAATTAATACTATATAAGATAACTATTTTAACTTAAGGTCTTTGAAAAATATAATTTTGAGATTAATATCAAGAGATTTAAAATTAAGGTAATCAAATTAGCAATCAATATAGGTTCGGAAGAAATTGCATAACCGTAAATAATCCAAGATAAGACTCCAGTAATAAACATTATTAAAGTTGTCAAAGAAACATCATCTGCCTTTTTTGTTTTTAAAGTCTTTAATAATTGAGGAAGAAATGCAGCTGTCGTTAAAATTGCGGCAAGATATCCAAATATGTCTACATTCATAAAGGGTTGAAAATTTATTCTTTAATTAAATCAGATAAAAATCCTAAAGGATCTCTCATATTTGTTGAGTACCCGAGAACATCATTTGAAAAAAATTTATAAATAACTTGATTTTTATCATCTAATAAAAAGGAAGCTCCTCTTTGAGGAAGATATTTTGCATGAAGAATATAATCATCCCAATTTTGGATTATTTCATTCATATTGTTTAATCTAAATGTAGCCAATTCAAATGGTCTCAAATAACCATCTCCAAAAACCTTGCTAAAAGAATTACCTGAAAAATTTACAAATTTTAAAACGTCAATTTTGTCAAATTCTGAATAAATTTGCTTCGCCTTACGGTCTCCTGTATAACCTCTAATAACCTCCTTGATTGTTTTAAGAGAATTTATTCCAGATAGCATCAAAAGCATATTGACCCAACCTCCTAAACCTGTATCTAATCCTTTTGAAATTTTAAGATTATTATGGATTTGGTTATCAGAAACAACTATCAAATTCTCTTCAGAAAAGCCAGTAAAGTTACAGAATTTTTCTTTTCCCTTATGGGTACCAATAGAAATAGCAAAAATATCTACATTTGTATCATGGTGATTATCGATAAAATTTTGAAGATTTATTGCATATTCAAAACTATCAAAATCTCCTAACAAACCAAATAAAACTATTAATTTAAATCTTTTTTCACCTCTGAAGTTGAATTCTTCAACTAGATCATTGATGTCATTTTGGAATTTGTAAGTCACGATGTTTTAATATTTTTTTTATGAACTATTCCCAAGAAAATTGCTTACCTTAATTAGTATAAAATTTAACGTGAAAAAGTTTTTAAAGAAATTAATTTAACGTTTTTAGATTTTATTATTTTAATGTAAACATTTTGAAGTTATGACTGTAGGAATTTATTACGCAACTACAACTGGAAAAACTGAAGACGTGGCAGATCGTCTTCATAACTTTATATCTTCAGCAGAAGCACCTAAAGATGTATCTGATGTGGATGACCTTTCAGAATTTGAAAGTCTTGATGGGATTATCTGTGGAATACCTACTTGGAACACCGGCGCTGATGAAGAAAGATCAGGAACAGCATGGGATTCAATCTTGGAGGATATTGGCGAACTAAGTTTGTCAGGTAAAAAGGTCGCAATTTTTGGTTTAGGTGATTCTTCTACCTATACAGAAAATTATTGTGATGCGATGGAAGAGCTTCATAGCTACTTCACTAAAGCAGGAGCCGAAATGGTCGGTTATGTAGATAAATCTTCTTATACATTTGACGAGTCTAAAAGTGTTATTGGAGAATCCTTTTGTGGATTACCTCTTGATGAAGATAGTGAATCTGATTTGACTGATTCACGTCTTGAAACATGGGCTTCTCAGCTTAAAGGTGAAATCCCTTCATTGGCGTAAGCTTTTTCAGATATTACTCCTCCAATTTGTAACATTTGTTCTTTCACAATATGTTTTTTTTACATAAGTAATTAAATCTGTAAAGAACATGTAAAAACAATACTGATAAGCAATATGCTCAATTTGCTGTTTACTTAAATCAAGTGTTACAAACTTACGGAAAATCTGATGTCACCTATGACTGGTACGCAGGAAATTCTGGTGTTGTTGGCCGTTCAGGTAAATTCATAGCTGCTCATGCTGCCCATGCAGGCTTAATGATGTTCTGGGCCGGAGCTTTTGGATTGTTTGAATTGGCTCGTTACGACGCTAGTATTCCAATGGGCGCACAGAAAGCAATTGTTTTGCCTCACCTCGCAGGTATTGGAATTGGTGGCATTGAAAATGGTGTTATTACAGAACCATATGGAATTGTTGTAATTTGCACATTACATCTAATTTTCTCAGCGGTATTAGGTGCTGGAGGGTTATTACACTCCAATAAATTTGCAGGTGACCTTGGAGACTATCCAGAGAATAGTAAGCCTCAAAAATTTGATTTTGAATGGGATGATCCAGATAAATTAACTTTTATTCTTGGTCATCATTTAATTTTTCTTGGGCTTGGAGCAATTATGTTTGTTGAATGGGCTCGTATTCATGGAATATACGACCCAGCAATAGGATCTACAAGACAAGTTATTTACAATTTAGATATTGCCGCTATCTGGAATCATCAATTTGATTTCTTAAAAATAGATAGTTTGGAAGATGTTATGGGAGGTCATGCTTTTGTAGCATTCTTAACCATCATTGGAGGAGTTTTCCATATTTGTACTAAACAATTTGGAGAATATACAGAATTTAAAGGAAAAGGATTACTTGGCGCTGAGGCAATTTTGTCATATTCAGTTGTTGGTGTTTCTTATATGGCTTTTGTTGCTGCTTTTTGGTGTGCTTCAAATACAACCATATATCCAGTTGATCTATATGGAGAACCCTTAAAGCTTCAATTTGAATTCGCCCCTTATTTTACTGATACAGTAGATTTAGGTTCAGGAGCATATAGCTCAAGAGCTTGGCTTGCTAATACTCATTTTTATTTGGGTTTCTTTTTCTTACAAGGTCATCTTTGGCACGCACTAAGAGCAATGGGATTTGACTTTAAGAAAATAGGTCAAGCTTTTGACAATATTGAGAATACAAAAATTACTCAAAACTAGTTAAATCTAATAAAAAACCTTTCCTCTAAGAGGGAGGTTTTTTTTTGTAGAATTATTTCACGTATTCAAAAAATTAATGGATAGTCAAAAAACGATTAATTGTAAAGAGATTTTTAAAGAGGCTTATCAAAAACGTTATACTTGGAAGAATGATTTTCATGGTTACCAAGGTAAATGTATTTTTTTGACTAATAATAATATTCATAAAGGGGACTTCATATTAGGGAAAGACTTTAAACCAAATATTCAAAAAATAGAAGATGAGAAAGTTGTTAAAAGTATTGCTTCTCAGTTATTTGAAGTGTGTATACATAGGGTAAAGAGAGAATTTGAATCAGTTCACTCAGAAAATAATTTTAATTTACTTAAAAATTCTGAAAGTGGGATTGAAATGAGTGTTTCAGGTAAGAATCATGGTGATAAATATAGGGTTAAAAATAACTGTATTAATATGGTCTACAGAAAAATTCATGGAACTATAATAGAAATTTTTGTTGAAGAATTTTTAGATACAGGAATAGGTTACCTTAGTAAAAAATATTGTAGTCAACAAATTGATCCAGGTACACTTGAGACAGATTCTCAAAAATTGGAATATGAGGATGAATTTCTGAATATGGGTAAAGACGATTATTGGATATTAAAGTCGAGGACCATAAAATACTTAAACCAAAATCAAAAAGAAGAAACACAAAAGTTTGTCTTCGAGGATCTATGCTTATTAAATTAGGTTTTATTATTCAACCAATCTAAACCCTTTATCAAGTAGTTTTTGATATAAGAGTCTCGCTCTAAAAGCTAGAATTTGCTCTTCATTGTCATTACTAATTACATGAAAATAATTATTATCTAATTTATTTTTGCTAAAGCATACATTTGCTTCTCCTAATCTTAAAGTCCAGTTCTCTTCTTTTGCTAAATGTTGATTAGGGCCAAGATCCCAAGGGCATTTTTCAGGATATTTTTCTCTTTTAGAACCCATATGATTAATTTTAACTACCCAATATTAGTCAAAATTTAAAAGTATGGCTATGAAAAATAGTTGACAACTTTTTCGTAGAGTAGTTTTTCAATGCAATGCAATTAAAAATTCACTCTCTGGTTGAGATTAAACAATAAAATGGGTCTTTATTTAAAAAATTAAAGATATTAAGTGCAGGTTCAGTAAACTTTTTGATAATTTTTGGCTCATTAAATCCGTTTGAGATTAATACTTTTCTCACATATTTAACCCTCTCTTCTTCAGTAGATGAAGTCCATATATTTGGAGCTTTATGCCAAAATGCTCTGTTTGAAAAAGCAATAATAATCTTGCCCTCTTTGCTCAATATTCTTGCGATTTCTTTAGTTAAATTCTCTGGATATTGTAAATATTGCCATGCGGCCACCATCAAGCAATAATTAACGCTTTCTTTGTCTAGTGGAATTTGTTGACTTAAATTAAAGTTTTGTATCCAATAGGAATCAAAAATTTTGTTTCTTTCAAGTTCTTCTTTGTTTAAACCATGTCCAATAACTTTTTTATATTTTTTCTTTTTAGGTAAATAACTATCCCAACTGGACATTAAATCAAGGACAGTTGAATTATTATCAATTTCTTTTTCATATAAATCTGATAGATTTTGCCTGAAGTTTGCATCTAGATGATAAACAAATTTTGGATCAGAATAAAATTCTTCATCATTACTCTCATCAAGTTTTTTTCTTTGATAATTATTTAAAACTTCCAAGATAAGTACTGTAATATCTGTATAACAAATTTAGTAAATAGAAATTATAATCGTGTACTAGGAATTTTTTCATTCAATTGATTAAACATTCTCAAAAGAACTAGACATCGATTCAAAAAAAGTTAAATTATTAATTAATGATTCAATAATGATGATTGAGTTTAAGAAGAGTAAAAAAAACAGGTCTAAAAATGCTCTTTTCAATCCTTATAAAAACGGAATAAGTTCATACGATATGGCATATCTTTCATCAAAAAGAAATTTAAAAAATAAAACTGTTTATCTGGAAAATGATTCTAAGAAAGATTATCTTGCTGCATAGAGATGCCCTATATTAATGTTTCGACTTCAGCAAAAGTAAATGATAAAGGTAAATTACTTGAAGAAATTTCAATTCTTATTTCATCTTTAACTAACAAATCAAGAAGTTTTGTTATGGCGAAAATAGATGATAATTGCCAAATGTATTTTGATCATGAGGCACCTTCTTGCTTTTTAGAAATCAAATCAATAGGTTCTTTAAATCCTTCAGAAATGGCAAAGCCAATATCAGACTTTGTATATGAAAAAATGGGGATCCCAATAGATAGGATTTATATTTCTTTTGATGATGTGCCAGCTTCATTGTGGGCATGGAATGGTAGAACATTTGGTTAGAATTTTTAGATATAAAACCAATGGAAATAAATAAATTAGTTGATTTAAATAACCTTAGAACTGCACCTGAATTAAGTAATAATCAAGAAAAAAAACTTTTAGAGGAACTAGAAGCAAATATTTTTAATGCAGATTGGATAACAATAGGCATAATGGCACCTAGTAATAATAAAGCTATTGAAGCATTGCAATCAATTTCTATGAAATATTCCTCAATTAAATTTGGAAATCTAGGTTCTCTTCATGCTGATGGAGGTGTTTTTTTAAAAGCTAATCAAAAAACTAGTAATGTTTTTGTCAGATCTGAAAATGGTCTTGGAGAAGGAATTTTAATAACATGTCAGTATGACGAAGGTCCTAAAGAATCTAACACTTTTGGACCATTGCCATTAGATTTTTTTTCATAATTAAATTCTTCATTTATTTTTATCATGGATATATTTTGATAAAAGCTTTTTATTGGAGGATATTTTTGAGAACTTGGATTTAAAAATATTTTTTACTTTAAAGCTTTGTTATTATGTCTATTGGCATTGATCTAAATTCTTCTACTATTTTAATTAAATGTTTTTTCAGGATATAGTTCAAAATTTAAATAATTTTTGGTCGGAAGAAGGTTGTTTAATTATGCAGCCATATGATACCGAAAAAGGTGCTGGAACAATGAATCCGCACACTTTTTTAAGGGCTATTGGACCAGAACCTTGGAGGGTGGCATATGCGGAGCCATGTAGAAGACCTACAGATGGACGTTTTGGCGATAACCCAAATAGGGCTCAACATTATTTTCAATATCAAGTAATAATTAAACCTTCACCGGAAGGAATACAGGAAAAATATTTGACATCACTAGAATCTCTTGGAATAAATCCTAAAAATCATGACATAAGATTTGTGGAAGATAATTGGGAGTCGCCAACACTTGGAGCCTGGGGTGTAGGTTGGGAAGTTTGGCTGGACGGAATGGAAGTTACTCAATTTACTTATTTCCAACAATGCGGGGGTGTAGATTGTAATCCAATCCCAATTGAAATTACTTATGGGCTAGAGAGGATTGCAATGTTTTTGCAGGATAAGGAAAGTATCTGGGACTTAAATTGGAACAAAGATTTGAAATATAGCGATATTTGGCTTCAATTTGAAAAAAGTCAATGCTCTTATAATTTTACTGAATCTAATGCTGACAATCTCAGAAAATTATTTGAAATTTACCAAGCGGAGGCTAATAATTTAATCGAAAAGAAATTAACTTATCCAGCCCTTGATTTTGTTCTGAAATGTAGTCATACATTTAATCTGCTTGATGCTAGAGGTGTAATTTCAGTTACAGATCGTGCTCAATATATTGAAAAGATTAGAAACTTAGCAAGAGAAGTTGCATCATCTTGGATAGAGGAAAGAGAATTACTTGAATACCCATTAATAAAAAAATAATCGAGATAATTTCTATTTTTTCAGATTCAATTGTATAAAAAGTTACATGGACTTGAAGCTTTTAGCTCTTTATTTTTTTGTTACTCTCGATACAGTATAGTTACCCAACTCTATGGGCATTTTTCGTGTGAGGTAAAATGAAACTCTTCCAACAAATGTTGGTTGCTGGTGCTGCTATGAGTTTAATAGCTCCTATAGGTGCGCAAGCTTCTGATATAAATATTGAAGAGATAGATACTTACGTTCGTAAGCAATCTTCTTCAAAAAAACAAAAACTTAGTAGCAAATCATTCTCTAATGGTTTAGCAACGCTTAAACAAAAAGTAAAAAATTCTAAAATCGAGTTTAATCAGTTTGAAGCTGGCGGCTTTTCTGACACAACCACTCTAGACGGTAAGGTCATTATGGCACTAGGTGGTATTGATGGATCTGATGAATTAGACTCAGCTGACGATAGCTCACTCACATTTAATACTGTGTACCAGATGAATTTGAATACAAGTTTTTCTGGAGATGACAACTTATACATAAGGCTCAAAGGTGGTGAATGGGCAGATGAGTGGAAAATGAAAGGTAGCACTTATCATATTGAGGCTAAAGATACAGCTGACGCTAATGGCAATATCCCATTAAATGTTGATAAAATTTGGTATTCATTCCCAATTGGAGAAAGCATAACTGCAACTGTAGGTCCATTAATTGAGAACTACTATATGCTTGCAGCTACTCCTTCAGTTTATAAACCTGGGGCATTAAAAGCCTTTAAATTAGGTGGACATAGTTCAGCTTTTGGAGCAAGTACATCTACAGGTGCGGGACTAAAGTATGAAGCTGATAATGGTTTCGCAACAAGCATTACAGTTAACTCAAAGGGAGCCTCAGGTGCCAAAGGTTTACTGACTGATGAAGATGAAAACAAAGTAAACACTATGGTTGCTTATACTACTGATCAGTATCATGTATCAGCTACTTATTCTAAGCAACATAATGGCTGGGATGCTTGGAGTTACTACGCAACAACTGATGCTGCTAGTGATACTGCTATTGATAGTGCAGATGCTTATGCTTTTAGAGCATGGTGGAGACCACAAGAAACAGGAACAGCTGTTCCTTCAATAAGTGTTGGTTACGATGTAATCAATTTCGATGGTCATAATATTGCAGAGGATGCAACTGGCTACATGGTTGGTTTAAATTGGCAAGATACCTTTCAACCAGATGACAGAATTGGTTTAGCAGCGGGTTCAGTTCTTTCTATTAACGATCATGTTGCTGGTGCTTCTGATACTGATGAAGTTGATCCATTCCTATGGGAAGCTTATTACTCTTTCAAGCCTAATGACTCAATACTAGTTACACCTGCAATTTTTGGTGGTTCTGATGTCGCAGCTGATAAAGATGATGACATCTTGGGTGCTGTTGTTACTACTACCTTTAAATTCTAATTTAAGAATTTTCCTAAAAAAAAGCCCTCTTAATGAGGGCTTTTTTTATTTTTAAAAATAATATTTATTTTTACCAGCAGTTTTCCCCCTCACCAATCGGGATACAAGTACTTGATTTGGCTGCCTCATCAGCTAATTTTTGAGCCTCTTTGTCTAATAAGAAATCTGCATCAATTTCCATATCGGTATTCCATTCTTTAAGACCCCCCATATCACCTTCGCCACTTTTTACAGATGTTGAAATTGCTAATGCGCTGGTAGCAGCAATGAATAATGCAATAGAACTTTTTTTTGGCATTTGAAATTTTTGATACTCGCTTATTTTAAATATTTTTCAAAAAATTTTCTATTTAGTGTATAAAATGATTCTTTAATTACCGAGTAACCTTAGAAGATTTGAATAAGATTTGAAAATAAGATCCAATTCATCCGATCTCCCATTTTTAGCTAGCAAACCTTTGGCACCTGCATCAAGATCAAATAAATATTCTCTTTCCTCAATAGATTTTACATAACTTTCAATCCAACCTACACATACTAATCTTTCTCCATTTTTAATCTCTTTAACTGAATGCAAGTAAGTACTTGGATAAATAATTATTTCACCTGCATTTAGTTTGAATTCTTTTTCTGAATTCATCTCTTCAATAATAAGCTCTCCTCCATCGTATGTACTTTTATCATTCAAAAAAATGGTAAAAGATAAATCAGCTCGTCCTGATGACATGAATGGATTATCAATATGTCTTCCATATCGCATGTTATTTAATGATTTTGTAAACATTATCCCATGAATTATTTTTGGCAAAGCAAAGCTTTTTATTAGTGAACTGGAAAGAATTTTCCTTTTGATTAAATGGGAGAGTTTTTTAGATATTTCAGATTCTCTATTTAATTGCAAATTGTTTTTTACTATTGAGGCATGACTACCTGCAGTTTTTTTTCCATCCTCCCAGAGAGTATTCTCTTTATTTAAAGTTTTAATTAATGCTTCAATTTCTTCTTGAATGAGAAGCTGGCTAGTTAAAAAATTCATCTTATTTATAAAAAATGATACAAGGCAGTGTATAGAAAATATCTTTTAGATCTCTTGTTATATAAATATATATAAAGTAACCATAGATACTTTTTGAAAAAATTGCAAAACCTAAAAAAAATATTTTACTCAGCTTTGACGTGTACCTTTTTATTTAATTTTAATTTACCTGTTAATTCTACAGAAAAAGAAGTTAAAGTTTATTCAGGGAGACATTACAACACAGATAGAAGTGTTTATAAAAAATTTGCAGAAGAAACAGGAATTAAAGTTAGGTTGATTGAGGCAGCAGGAATTTCTTTAATTGAAAGATTGAAAAGAGAGGGAGAGAATTCCCAGGCAGATTTGATATTACTAGTCGATGCTGCGAGAATTACAAATGCTGCTAAAGCTGGATTACTTCAAAGTGTAGTATCAAAATCTTTGGAAAATGATGTTCCAATTGGGTTAAAGGATCAAAGTAAGCAATGGTATGCATTAACAAGAAGAGTAAGAGTTATGGTTGCGAATCCAAAAGTTGTTGATGTTAGTAAAATTAAGGACTATACAGATTTAGCTGATCCATCTTTAAAAGGCAAAGTTTGCTTAAGGAACAGAAAAAGTCCATATAATCAATCTTTAGTAGCTAATCAAATAGTGAATAAAGGGGAGTCAGCAACTAAAGTTTGGTTAAGCGAAATGATTTCTAACGTTTCTCAACCTTTTTTCCCAGGAGATATTTCAATAATAAGGGCAGTTTCTAAGAAAAAATGTGGAGTAGGAATTGTTAATCATTATTATGTTGCAAGGATGTTAGCTGGAGTGAATGGCAGGAGAGATGTTCTTTATGCGAAAAAAACTTCCGTTATTACTCCAAACCCTGCGCATGTAAATATAAGTGCTGGCGGAGTAGCGAAATACGCAAATAACAAAGTTGAAGCTGTTAAGCTTCTTGAATATTTAGCATCTCCAAGTGGCAGTAAAGGATTAGCTGCCCCCACCTTTGAACATCCATTAAAAGAGGTTAATCAAAACCCTATTGTTCAGGATTTTGGTGAATTCATACCTGACAAGGTTACAGTTGATGATCTTGGGGTTAATAATGCTCTTGCAATAAAATTGATGAAGGATGCAGGTTGGAATTAAAAATTAAGATAAATAAATAGATCATAAATTTTTCATATAATTTTGGAGATAATCAATAAAAGCTGGAGAGGTGGCTGAGTGGTCGAAAGCGAACGACTCGAAATCGTTTAATAGGAAACTATTCGTGGGTTCGAATCCCACCCTCTCCGGATATTCAGAATGTCACTTAGTGCCAGATAATGCCAAAACTAAGTGATAACAGTTGATTATAAGGAAAGTTTGTGACACGAGGTGTCAGTTAATGTCATGATAACACATTTCAGACACATGTAAAAACCCATGTATGTGGTATAGTAAACACATGTAAAAATCCTGACACATGTAAAGGTGAGAAACTTAATGACAGAGGGCGATGTTAAGGCATTGCCAGTAAAAGAGAGAAGATATGTGAAATCTACTGGTCAAGGACTTTATGTGGAAATCCATCCAAATGGCAGTAAGTATTGGGTTTGGCAATATCTATTCCCACCCTCTAAGCAAGGTAAGAGTGAGAGTATTCATATAGGCACTTATTGCAATGCTTCTGGTGTAGTAATGCCTCTTAAAAGAGCAAGGGAAGAAAAGAATAGATTAGATGTATTAAGGAAGCAAGGAAGAAATCCTAAATTAGAGAAGTCTAAGGAAAAGGAAGAGGTTACAGGTATAGGGTCACAGACTTTTGAGGAGATTGCTTGGGAATGGTTTGGCGATTACTCAACTAAGAAGAGACCAACTACTGCTGCTGATGTAAAACTCAAATTAAAGAATCAAATTCTTCCTAAATTTGGAAAATATCCAATTAAACAGATTTCTCGTCCAGAGTGCATCAGATTTCTGCAGTCTCATGTAAGTAGAGGAAAACCAGAGCAAGGTAGAAAGTTGTTAGGTGTAATGAGGCAAGTATTCGCCTATGCGATAGACATTTATAGTCTTTATTCTTCTAATGATGAGAATCCTTGTCGCTCTTCTGAAAATACCCAGACTGGACATAGAGCAAAGTCTCGTCCTGCATTAACTGACTGGAAAGAAGTCCCTGCCTTCCTAGTTGCTGTCTCTGAAAATAAGTGTAAGGGAGAATTTCAGACAAATATTGCTGTTAAACTTGCTGCCTTTTGCTTCCTTAGAGCATCATCTTTGGTTTCCTCTAAATGGAGCGACATTAATTGGAATGAAAAGATGTTGACTACTCCTGCAGAATTCATGAAAGGGAAAAGAGAGCACTTAACACCTCTATCATCTTCTGCTTTGGAGTTGTTTAGGAAATTAGAAGCAATTAATGGTGATGAAGAATGGGTCTTCTTCAGTCCTCGTGGTAAAAAGTATCCCTATATCAATCCCTCTAGTCCAAATCATCACATTAAAAATCTAGGTTACGAGGGCAAGATGACTACTCATGGGTTTAGAGCAATGGCAATGACTCATGGGAGGGAGAAACTTGGTTATTCTCAAGAAATTATTAGATTGCAGTTAGCACATTTTGATAGAGATAAGATTCTTGGTGCTTATGACCGCTCTAGTTTCATTAAAGAAAGGACTAAATTCATGAATGAATGGAGTGATTTACTTTTAGAAAATGGTCTAGAAGTATAATTTTTAATCTGAAAATTTTTACAAGGCAAGAGCAAGACTTTATAGATTACGAATAGGGAAGTTTTTAATATAGACTCCCTAATTGTTAATAATTAATAACTACAATTAATCGTTAATTAGTTGTAATTAGTAATAACGAATAAGTGCGATTAAGTGCCTTAATTAAAGATTAAACTTATCAATGATAGCAATGGGTTATGAATGCTATATCTATCTACTTAAACTGTCCACAAATGGCACACAGAGACCTCTGAAGAAGTTATAATAATAGTAACGAAACCAAATGGTTTTGATCAAAACTGAATACTACAAAGACTCCTCTGGAGCATTATTATCTGACAGACATTCCCACCCTGTCTTCGCCTAACTCACAAGTTAAGAGAAAAAACCCAATCAACCTTTTCTCTTAAATCAATGCAAATCAAAATACTTCGTATCAAGCAAGTCGTAGAAAAAACTGGACTATCAAAACGCACAATCTATCGTTGGATTTCACAAGGTAGATTCCCTGAGCAAATCCCTCTTGGAAATAGTCGCATAGTTGGATGGAATGAAAAAATCATTGATAAATGGATTAATACCCAACCTAACTTTGCTTAGTCTTTCTTCTTTTTCCCGTCATAAAGCATATTTCGGTCTAACCAATCAGGGTCATTAAAGTCTCCATCCATTGGATATTGTCTATCTGCTCTTGGATTATTAAAGACTAAATCTTTTATGAATTTTTGGAATGTCTTTCTCTTTTTAGGCATCAAGTTTATCCATTAAATGGTTTCTTAAAGACTCTTTCATACTCTGCATATAAGTGATTGATTAACCAGAAGTCTCCCTCCTTCTGTTTTCGTGAAATCTTCTCTATTAGTTTCTTTTCCATTGCAGTAAGGTTAGTTTTCATAATATTCCTTTGGTTTTAATCTTTTTAATTTTCTGAATCTTCTCTTCTATTGCTTTAACTGCAAATTTAGATTTAGAGATTCCATACTCTCTGTTAATTAGAAATAATTCATGGTTTATGTCCATAGTTTTTCCATTGTTTGGATAACTGATGGTTAGTTGATTGTGTTTTAGGGTGCTTTTCATAGTCGCTTATTGAGTAAATAATTGGGGAGAATTCCCATGTTGCTTCTTTGTTGATGTATCCATGAAGTCCTGATGTCTTAAAGTCAGTCACAGATGCTGAATCTTCTGACTTCATACATTTAACCTTTTTGGGTAAATCTTCATTAAATAGTTTTGTAAGAAATGACTCATCCCATTCCCTTTTAGTTTTCTCTACTAGAAGATTTATGTGTGGATTAGTCCCTGTTTTCCCAAATTCCAGTCCCCATATGGTCTTTGGTCTATCTATCTTGTTTTTCCAGTCTCTATCTCCTTGATAGTATTCTTGATAAAACATGTTTCGGATATGAGTGATGTCTTTTACCCAGTAATCTTCTTGGTTTTGATCAAAATCATTTAATCTTTCATCTTTCTCTTTTAATAGAAAAACGATATACCACCTGGGGGAGAAGAAACCAGAATCTACTTGTTGGAGTAGAAACTTGGTATGTGCATCTCGTATCTTTCTTCTAATGAAAGGAGAGGTTTCTATGAGTGATGTTTTAGAAACCCTCTTCTTTCTAGACTCTTCCTTTTTTATCTTTGCTTGATGCTTTTTAAGGAATTTATCTTTAGTTGTTTTCATAACGAGGTATAGGGTGATTGATAAGAAATCGCCCAGTAATACATTGCTAATACCAATTTTGTCCCTAACACACAGACCACATCTGATAGTGCTTCAGTCTGACTACAACTGATACGCAGCAAATACCCCTAGAGAGATAAACTCAACTAAATCGCTATAGAGGATACTGGACTAAATCTATTTATACTTTCACTACTTTTAGTGAAACATTAATGTAATAATATCACAAATCTATTGGTATGACTAGGGTTTAGTGCCATGTCGTGCCATGTCCAGACAAGTCATGACAAATTCCCTGACATTTCATAATTACTGATAAATCATGCTCTAAGTGGAAATCAAATCCGCATCATACGCACGCTAAGGAGGAGAGAGATACAAAAGGCACGCATATTTAAACAGACATTTCTTTTGTTACCGCATCCCTTATTCTCATTCCTCCAAATCCATTGGTATAACTGCGGTGTGTCATGCCGCATCATGGACATGGAATATGCCTTTTATTCTTCTGGTGTCTTACATAACCTTTATGTCTTCCTGACCCTTGCACATACTCTTCCCAAGTGACTATCTGGATGCAAGTGACTGTTTTATTAGTTGCGTGGACTGGGAATAAATGGTCGTAGCGGTGGTCTTTTAATGCTGCGAAGAATTCATCCCATGTGATTGCCTGAGCATTAGTTGGAAGAAGTAGTAGAGGTATTAATATCAGTAATCTCTTCATTAGCGATACTCCAAATTGCATGTAACTGCTGCCATTGCCTGATTACCTTTGATGTTTTTCTCTGATGGTAATTTTCCAAACTTAAGCATGATAATCATCTCGTTTAATCTGTTGCTAGACCAATCTCCATCATCCATAGAGCACAACTCACTTAACATCTGGTGCTTGTCTTCCTCCTGTATGGGACATGAATAAACAGGAGGGAAAAGACAGATACTTGCTAATAGAATTATTAGTTTATTTCTCATTTTGATCAAAATCATTTTCTAGAATTATCCTCCTAACCATTGTCTTGGTCATACCCATTGCTTTGCCGATATTTCCATATCCAAGACCTTTATTTCTCATTTCCAATATGGTGGAAACTTGTGATTGAGAATAGGTCTTCTTTCTTCCAAACTTAACCCCTCTGGACTTAGCAACTTCTCTACCTTCAGCAGTCCTACTCTTTATCTGTGCTAATTCTTGAGATGCAGCATATCCAAGTATGGAAACTATGAGCATAGTTATCTCTTTTGGCATTGCTGTTGTATCCAGTCTCTTGTCTAGAGTCTTTATCTGGATTCCTCTTTCTAGTAACTTGCTTACTTCATTAACCATGCCTAGAAAACTTCTACTTAATCTGGATAATTCAGAAATTATTAGTAAATCTCCTGATTGCATTTCTTCCAGACATCTTGTTAATTCTGGTCTTGCATTAAAGTCTGAAGTCCCAGTTATCTTGTCTCCATATATTCTTGTTGCTCCTGCTTCCTTAAGTGCGATTACTTGTCGCTCTTGGTCTTGTGTATCAGTAGAGCATCTCCATAGTCCAAATACTCTTGGATTTTGATACTGTATTTCGTTACCTTCAGACTCCAGTATTTGTGTTGCAGTAACAGGGGTATCAAATGTTGTGCAATTCATTACCCTATCTCCCTATCAAATGCAGATACTGCTGTTACTCCTAGAATGTGAGTGTTAGGGTTTCTTGCTAGTGCTATTTCTCTAGCATGCTCGTAGTCTCGGCAAACCATTTCTTCTTTAATGATTTGTCCTGCTACAAATAGTTGGACTTGGCATTTCATGGGGACTAATAACAAAGGTTTAATTCAGACACATGTAAAAACACATGTAAAACTGATAAATCACCTCGTTTTTAGTGACATGTAGTGCCATATAGTGCTAACTACAATTCCACCCTCTCCGTTTGAACTAATACATTTTTTCAATGCCATACGGAAGAGGAAAATTTGAAGCACATCCCAATTATGTGCGTTATGTGGAAGATTTAATTCTTAAATCACCATATAATACAATACCTGACTTGAAAAATAATGGACGAATTAATTGGCAAGTAAGTTCAAATCATAAATTAAATTCTCTTTCACATTAGCGTTGATTTATGACTTTACTTAAATCTTTTTTAAAAACCAAAACCTTTTAAATTTACTGAAACATGTGACAGTTAAGTAACTTTCCATTTACTCCTTCCACGGAAAAGAAATAGATGCCGTAATCTAAAAGTGTGTGTAGGAGTGGTTTTACTAAAACAGTGGAAACGAGGAAACACTTGATTTAGTAAAACCAAAAAGACCTCTAGAAATAGTGGTCTTTTTTTTTGCAAACTCACTAACTATATTGACTCTGCCCTATATCGTCCAATATCTGTAAGTTTTTTGATATTGGAAGATATTCTCATAATCACTCAAAAATAAGTCCTATATTATCTTCTTATGACCTCACCTTCTCATCTGGATGTAAATTTAACATCACTCTTCTGAATTATATTTTGCTCAAATATTTAGGATTGATATATTTCGTTCATCATGAGTATCATTAAATAAGAAATTTATCCAAAAAGAAAAATATTGTCGAGATGAAGTTAATATTCTATTTATTTGTATTCAGTCAATTAATTAATTTAGTAGATGTTTTAGCAGAAAAAATTAAAAAAAAACCAAGTGAGGCACAAATAAAATGGGAGAAAGTAAGAGATGAAAAATCAAATAATCTAAAAGAAATTATTTGGAAATCTTATAATAATGAACCATATTTTGAAAATAAAAACACAAATAACACTGAGAATAACTCAAATGAAATTTTATTAAATACGAAAATTGATAAAATTAAATTCAATAATCAGAAAAAAAATAAACAAGAATTACTAGAAATTCAACCACATATTCCTTTAAATAATTTTCTTAGTTCTGATGATTTTATTATCTCAAGTAGTTGGGTCTCAGCTTTTAGTGGGGGAGCCGCAGGAGGAACTGGACATCAAAACTATGGTCTTGAATTTCATTATGGCTTGAGTGATTATTCATTAATTTCCTTGTATGTTTCTGAAGCTGATGATCCACTTTATAATTTGATAGAAGGAGAATTAATTCCAAATAATTGGGCAAGTATTGCATTTGCTTACAAGAGGCAAATTTTAGAATCAGAAGATTCAAAAAATTCATTATCATTCGCAAGCTCCTTAGAATATTGGGTTTTTAGTAGTGGGGGTGATAATAAAAAAAGTATTTACAACGAAATTAATAATTCTGTCGGACTAGATAGACATGAGAAATTCATTTATTCATTTTCTTTACCTTTCAATAGTCAATTAAATAATCAAACAGAATTCTCCTTTGTTCCAGGTTTAACTTTTATTCCAGATAAAGTAGGAGACAAAAATATTGGAAATAACTTTTATGGAAATAATTATTTCTTGGCAACAGGATTAAATTTTGATATTGCTACTAATTTTAAATTGATAAGTTCATATACTTATTTATTTGGTCCAGGAAATAATAGCTTTGATAAAAATTTAAATTTCAAAAGGAAATCAATTTATAACTATGGATTCAATTGGGACGTAAGTCCTATTTTTGGTATTGAGGGTAAAATCACTAATGGATATGGTCTTACTCCATCTACTTCTTTATTAACAATACCTTCAGGTAACAAACCACTTTATTACATTGGTGGAAACTATAAACCTTTTTTAGAAGATACTAAATTTTTCCCCTTAGATAAAAAAAACGAGTTGTTGCTTTTTGGAGGATTGACTGTTGAAAATGCATTGTTCCCTGAGAAAGGGATTAGTCAGGTAGCTTTAAATTATGATGATAAAGGAAATTTATTTGCTTCTTATGGTTATTCTTTGTCAAATGTATTTCAATTAGAAGTGACCACTGGATCTTTTAATAAAGTTAATCTAAGTAATCTAAATAACTCTAACTTGCAAAGCATATATTTAAATGAAAATAACTTTAATTATAGATTTGGAGGGAAATTATTAATTTTTAGCCCTCAAAAAAATGATCTTTTTTGGATGACACTCAGAACTTCATTAGGAAGAAACGAAGGCTCAAATCATCAAGGATATATGTATTCTGAATTGCTAAATACTTTTAGAATAAATGATTGGTTGGCCTTCAACGTAAGTCCAAAATATTTTTTTAGTGGGGTGGAAAGCTTTGGCGGAGTTGGTATTTCAAGTAATATAAATTTACTTGAAAACTTTCAGTTTATACCAGAGATAAATGCTTCATTAAAAAATAATTCTGATTTCAATTCTACCTACGCATTTAGATATTCTTATGCACAAGATAGGTCAATCGATTTATATTTCTCTAATGCTGCAGGTATTCAGGATATTGGACAACTTCTTGAAAATAAAGAATTCAAATTTGGTATGAAGTTGAATTTTTTATATTAAAGAAAAAGGAAAAATTAGTTTTCCCAAAATGGATCTGTTGTTAAAGAAACTTTTAATAAAGATTTTTTATGACTTTTAATAGCACTTATACAAGCCCTTACAGTTGCACCATTTACATCTATTTCACAGGCACCACAACTTCCTGTAAGACATCCAGATGGAATTTCCAAACCAGCTTTTTCTGCAGATGAGAACCAATCATCCCCCTCTGAGGCATAGGTCTCATTATTATTTGGCCATCGAATTTTAATTTTTGTTTTTTTCAATTTAATACTGATGTAATGTTTAAATGTTTATCAAATTCATTTGCAAGATTATCAATAATAGATTCTCTTTTCCTTTTGTAAGATATTAATTTTTTATTTAATATTGGTAAATTTTTGCTCTTCCTTATCAAATTAATATATTGATTTCTCCAATTATCATTTTCAAAGATCCCATGTATGTACGTACCTGCAATTGTCCCCCCTTTTTTATTCTCTTTATACCAACCAAGATTTAAATTCTTAAAAATAGGCTTAATATAACTTTCATTTTGAGTATTATCCAATTTGGTCTGGCCATTGTGAATTTCAAATCCATTAATTCTCGATTTGCAAGGCCATAAAGATTCGGATTTGATTTGACGAGTTAATTTCTTCTTGAAGAAAGTAGTTTTTAATGGAAGCAAACCAATTCCTTTGATTTTTTGCACAGAATTTTTTTGGGAACCTTCTTTCAAATAAGGATCTTCGAGAGTTGTCCCTAGCATTTGTAAACCTCCACAAATCCCAATAATATTGCCCTTTTTATTTGCATATTCTCTAATATCCTGACATAAGCCAGACTTTTCAAGAAATAATTGATCTTTAATAGTTTGTTTACTTCCTGGAATAATAATAAAGTCATACTTCCTCAATTCTTGGGTTTCTTTTATCCAGTCAATCGATATTGATTCTTCATTTTCTAATGGATCAAAGTCTGAGAAGTTACTTATAGATGGCAATTTTATAATCCCAACTTTGATCTCAGGATTTGCGAAACGTGATTTTTTTTCTATTAAATCTAAAGAATCTTCTGGAGGGAATGAATCATCTAACCACGGAATAATCCCAATAACAGGGATTTTAGTTTTATTTTCTATCCATTTTTTCCCTTCTTCAAATAATGAGAGGTCTCCTCTGAATCTATTTATAATAATTCCCTTAATAAGTTTTTTTTCTTCTGGTTTCATTAATTCAAGGGTTCCGATTATTTGTGCAAATACTCCTCCCCTCTCAATATCAGTAACCAAAATGCAATTTGCATTTAAATACTTAGCAATTCTTAAATTTGTGAGATCTCTATGAATCAAATTCATCTCTACGGGACTTCCAGCCCCTTCGATAATTAAACGACAATTTGGGCTTTTTTTATAAATAGAACTTAGACTTTTTTTAATTATTTCCCAACCAGGTGCAAACCAATCTTGGTAGTAATTTCTAGCGGTTGTTATTCCTATGCTTTTGCCAAGATGAATAACTTCACTTATTGAATTGCCTTGTGGTTTTAATAAAATGGGATTCATCTCTGAAGAGGGATTAATACCACAAGCAAAAGCTTGAAGTGCTTGTGAATATGCCATCTCTCCTCCTTCCCAGTCAACCCAAGCGTTGTTACTCATATTTTGTCCTTTAAAAGGGATTGGTTCTTCTCTTAAATTTTTTAGAATCCTGCAAATCGCAGTAACAGTTAACGATTTTCCTGCTCCACTGGAAGTGCCCAGAACCATTATTGGTCTCTTTATTTCATGTAATTTTGCTTCTAACTTCATTAGTAATTTTTATTAATTTTGAAATTTATTAATCTGCAAATTGAATTATAATTTGATAAAAAATTTGTGTTAATTCTAGCCTCTGCTTCCCAATCTAGAAAGAAATTACTTGAAAATTGTCAAATTGAATTTATCCAAATATCGAGTAACTTTGATGAAACTACTATTCAAGAAAAGAATATATCTAATTTAGCTTTGGAATTATCTTTTCAAAAGGCTAATTATTTATCTGAAAATATTAGAAAAATATTATTGCCCAAAGAATTTAATACTGTTCCTTTAAAAATACTTGGGTGTGATTCAATTTTTGAATTTAAAGGGGAAGCTTATGGAAAACCATCAAATAAAGAAGAGGCATTTGTTAGATGGAAAAAAATGTCAGGAGATTTTGGATTTTTACATACTGGTCATACTCTATTAATTGGAAATTTTGATTCAACTACTAAAATTTTTAAAAACACTGAAATAATAAAAAAAACAGTAAGTTCAAGAGTTTATTTTTCTAAGTTGGAGGATTGGGAAATCAAGAGTTATGTAAATACTAATGAACCTTTAGTTTGCGCAGGAGGATTTGCTTTGGAAGGTATAGGCGGCAAATATATAGAAAAAATAGAGGGTTGTTTCAGTAATGTAATGGGTTTAAGTTTGCCATGGCTAAGAGAAAATTTATATAGATAATAAAATTGAGCAAAAAAAAACCCCATCTGAAGATAGGGTTTTTTGGATGAGATAGAAATTAATCTAAATCAGGCATTTCTAGAGCTGGTTCACTCTTTCTGTCGATTCCTTTTTCGAAACCAGCAGCGGCTGCTCTAGCACGTCCAGCATGCCAAAGGTGACCGATAAATGTAAACCATCCTAGGAAGAATTGAGCTGCAGCTAACCATTGTCTTAAGTTAACAAAGTTAACAGCATTAGGCTCTGTAATGATTCCACCAACAGAGTTGATAGAAGCGTTTGGAGCATGAGTCATATATTCAGCAGCTCTTCTTACCTGCCAAGGCTGAATATCATTTTGGATTTTCTCAAGGCTCAATCCGTTAGGACCTCTTAGAGGCTCTAACCAAGGACCTCTGAAATCCCAAAATCTCATTGTTTCACCACCAAATATAATTTCACCTGTAGGAGATCTCATGAGATACTTACCTAGACCTGTTGGTCCCATTGTTGAACCTACGTTAGCTCCAATTCTTTGATCTCTCACTAGGAAAGTAAAACTTTGGGCCTGTGAAGCTTCAGCATTTGTTGGACCATAAAACTCTGAAGGGTAAGCAGTGTTGTTAAACCAGATGAATGTTGAAGCAATAAAACTTGCAACACAAATTCCACCAAGTGCGTAACTTAATAGTCCTTCACCGTTCCAAATGAATGCTCTTCTTGCCCATCCAAATGGTTTGGTAAAGATATGGAAAAGACCACCTATTATCGCGGTAATTCCAACATATACGTGACCACCAACAATATCTTCTATTGAGTTAACACCAATTATTGAACCAGCGCCACCCCAAGGAGATCTGAATAGGTAACCAAGTATTACTCTTGGATCTAATGTAGGACTGACTAGCCTAACTTCTCCACCACCAGGTGCCCATGTATCATAAGCGCCTCCGATGAACATCCAATCAAAAACGAAAAATAATGCACCAACTCCTAATACTATTAGGTGATAACCCAAGATATTAGTCATTTGATTCTTATCTCTCCAATCTGTTGAAAAGAAAGGAAAATCTTGCTCAAGTTTTTCTGGACCTGCTAAGGAATGGTAGATACCACCAAATCCCAAGACTGCAGAAGAAATTAAATGCATCACACCAGCCACAAAGAATGGGTACACATCAGTAACTTCTCCACCAGGACCTATTCCAAATCCAAACATTGCAACATGAGGCATACAAATTAAGCCTTGTTCCCACATTGGTTTATCAAATGTGAAATGACTTACTTCGAATAACATCATTGCACCGGCCCAGAAAACAATAAGACCAGTGTGTGCAATATGAGCACCAAGTAAACGGCCAGATAAATTAATTAATCTGGCGTTACCTACATACCAAGCATAACCAGTTTCTTCAATACTCTGGTTAGGGGCTCTAAGTAAACTATTAAAGGGCGTTTCCACGTGGTAGAACCTCCTCAGGGAATACAAAGTTTTCGTGTGGTTGATCCACAGAAGACATCCATGCTCGCATACCTTCGTTCAAAAGTATATTTTTTGTATAGAAAGTTTCAAATTCTGGATCTTCTGCTGCACGAATTTCTTGGCTTACAAAATCATAAGCTCTTAAATTTAATGCTAAGCCGACAATACCGATTGAAGATGTCCACATACCCATAACAGGTACAAATAGCATCAAGAAATGCAAGAAACGCTTGTTTGAGAAAGCAATACCGAAGATTTGACTCCAGAATCTATTCGCTGTAATCATTGAATAAGTTTCTTCTTCTTGAGTTGGATCGAAAGCTCTAAATGTTGAACTTTGAACCTTACCATCTGTGTAAATACTTGTATCTTCATACAAAGTATTTTGTACTGTAGCTCCATGGATAGCGCAAAGTAGAGCACCACCAAGAATTCCAGCAACTCCCATCATATGGAATGGATTTAAAGTGATATTGTGAAAACCTTGAATGAACAGAATGTAACGGAAGATTGCTGCAACACCGAATGAAGGTGCGAAGAACCAACTATGCTGTCCTAAAGGGTAAATAAGGAAAATACTTGTGAATACTGCAATTACTGCTGAGAAAGCTAATGCGTTGTATGGTCTAATTCCAACAAGGCCAGCTATTTCAAACTGACGAAGCATAAAACCAATTAGGCCAAATACTCCATGTAATGCAACGAAGTTCCAAAGACCACCAAGTTGTAGCCATCTTACGAAACTACCTTGGGCTTCAGGACCCCATAAAAATAGAAGACTGTGTCCCATGGCATCACCAGGGGTGCTTACAGCTGCTGTTAAAAAGTTACAACCTTCGAGGTATGAGCTTGCAACTCCATGTGTGTACCAGGAGGTAACAAATGTTGTTCCGACGAACCAACCACCTATAGCAAGATATGCACAAGGAAGTAAAAGTAGTCCGGACCAACCAATAAATACAAAGCGGTCGCGCTTCAACCAGTCATCGAGGATATCAAACCATCCTCTTTGTGGGGCGCTACCAACTGCGATCGTCATGAGAAATCGTTTTTTAGCTTCGGGATACGCAGTGACTGTAACAAAGATTGAGAGTAATGTGGGGAAATATTTGTATATCTGAAATGGCTTGTAAAGCTTTCCTGACTTTTTTATTAAAAAATAGGTAAGAATACTCCCTTAGTTTGTTAAATTATCTTAATTAAGCTCTAAAAAAAAGATAAAAATGAATTCAGACCTCAAGACGTTCGATAAAATCGAACAAAAAATTGGTGGATCAAGAAAAATCTCAAATTATATTATTGGAGGCATGCTAACGATTGGAGGTATTGGTTTTCTTTTGGCCTCTATATCTAGCTACACAGGAAGAGATTTATTACCTTTAGGAAATCCCTCAACATTATTGTTTGTCCCTCAAGGAATAATAATGGGAGCATATGGACTAATAGCCAATTTATTAAATTTTTACTTATGGTATTTGGTTTACATAAACTTTGGTTCAGGAAGTAATTATTTTGATAAATCTTCAAAATCTGTTGAAATAAAAAGAAAAGGATTATTTAAGGATATTGAAGTTAAATTGAATTTCGATGAAATTAAATCGGTTAAGTTGGACATTAGTGAGGGGTTTAATCCTAGAAGAAGAATTGCTTTAGTATTGAAAGGTAGGAAAAAACCTCTCCCTTTAAGCGGAGCAGGTGAACTTAAACCACTGCTTCAAGTTGAAGAAGAAGGAGCTCGTCTAGCTAAATTTTTGAATGTTAATTTGGAGGGTTTAAAATAAAAAAAAAATATTTTTCAAGAACATTATCTCTTATACAGGTTTTGTTTTTGGTACAAGCTTGTAGTTACAAAAATAAGATTGATTCGAATTATTACTGCCAAAAACTTAGATTTAATTGTATTCAGAGTAATAAAGTAGTTAATTTTAAAACTACAAAAGGAGATTTTGAGGTCAAATTATTTGGTAAAGATAACCCAGTAACAGTATCAAACTTTCTGGAAAACATTGAAAATGGTATTTACGTAAATCAAAAATTTTATAAAATAATAAATTATCCCCAAATAAGCTTTATACATGGCGGTGTTAATCCAGAAAATAAACTTTACATTGAACGAAAACAAAACCTAAATAAGACAAGTCCATCAATACCTTTAGAAATAAAGTTTAAACAAGAAATTAAACCAAGATATAACTATCAAATAAAAAATCCTAATGAAACTGAAAATTTAGTTAACACTTTTGAGAGCGGTTCAATCGCTATGGTCAAGAGCGGTAAGGATAAGTCTTCATCAACTGAATTTTTTTTTGTAACTAGTAAGTTCCCAGAACTTGATGGAAGATATTCGATTTTTGGAAAGATTATTAAAGGATTAGATATACTCAAAAAAATCAATAAAGAAGACTACATCAAGGCAGTCCAGATAACTAATTAAATTTCTAGAGAATATTTGTTTATTTTCAACATTTCTGTATTAACTCCTGAAGAGCGTTTAAGAGCTACCTTACCAGTCCTCGCTATTTCAAGGATGCCGTATGGCTCGAGTAATTTCTCTAGAGCAACTAACTTTCCAGGATCTCCAACTACCTCGAGAGTTAAGGCTATATCTGATACATCAACAACTTTTGCACGGAATATCTGTACTATATCAAGGATATTACTCCTGGTATCTTCTTTCGATGAAACTTTTAGTAACATCAATTCCCTTTCAACAGCTGCGAGATTAGTAAAATCTACAACTCCCAGAACATTAAACAACTTATTAAGTTGCTTAGTCATTTGTTGAAGAGTTTCATCATCACCTTCTACTACCATTGTTAGCCTTGAAATCCCTTTAGATTCAGCAGGTCCTACAGCAAGGCTATCTATGTTGAATCCCCTTCTAGCGAATAGACCTGAGATTCTACTCAAGGCTCCAGATTCATCTTCTACAAGAACTGATAATGTATGTTTCATATTTAAAAAGTTTTTAAATCTCTAATCCATTCATAAGAGATTCTATTGAATACTTGAGGATCTTCATCATGGATACAATGCCCTGAATTGGATACTATTTTTAATTTTACCCATCTATGGAAATTTGCAATCTTTTTACCAACAAACAAAGGTATGAAATTATCTTTTTCTCCCCAAATCAATAAAAAAGGAACTTTTTTTGAGGCGCTAAGTTTTCTTAAAAGGTAAGAGGCTTGAAATTTTTCATCTCTTGAAGACATTCCAATACACATTGCTCTTAGTGATCTAGCTGAAGTTTTCCTTAAAACTGGTTTTGTAACCAAATCTATTAGTTCGCGATCAACATTATCTTTTTTGAAATAGGCAGTATTTAATCCCAGTTTTATAACCCCTAATTTGGTTATTAAAAATAAAATAATCTCCAAAGGGAAAAACATAAAAAATATTCTTAGGAATTTATCTTGAAATTTTATAAATGATGATTTTTTTGTTATGGACTTTTTATCTTCTTGAATTTGATCTGGCAGCGGGGATGCAATAACTTTTGCAATCTGATCCTCTAATAAAACAGCAGATGTTAAAGCAACTAGTGATCCAAGGGAATTTCCAATAAGAATTACTTTCCCAGAATTCTTTGGTCTTATCACCTGTGTAATAAAGTCTTTAACTTGATTAGACCAAATCTCATTATCTAGTTTCCCAATTTGTCTAATCCCAGGCTGATCTGAATCTCCAAATCCTATTAAATCTAAAGAATATGAGGCGCAATTCCTTTTCGCAAAATAATCTAAATTGTTTCTCCAATGTTTTCGACTGGCGCCAAATCCATGGAGAAAGATTATTGGAATTTCATTATCTTCGCCTGTAACACTCCAACAAATTTTAAAACCATTCCAATTCCAGTAATTAGGTAAGTTTATATTTTCTTTGAAATTATTATTCATATTATTAAAAATTTTCAAGATATTTGCATTATCTACTTTTTTAACAAATAAATGTATATTGAATGTAAATTATAGTAATCAATAATTTTTACTATGGCTAAAGAAATTTTTAGTATTGCAGCAGTTTTTTGGATACTGATACCAGTAGGACTGGTTGGTGGTGCTTTGTTATTAAAGTTTCAGGGAGATTGATTCTCACGAATACATTACAATTTGAGTTATTGTCTACAAGTTAAGTAAATCTTAGATATGAAGATTCTTTTAGTAGGAGCAACAGGGACACTTGGTAGACAAATAGCAAAGCAAGCTATAGAAGATGGACATGAAGTAAGATGCTTTGTAAGAAACCCAAGGAAAGCTTCCTTCCTACAAGAGTGGGGTTGCGAACTAACAAAAGGTAATCTATTAAATTCTTCTGATATTGAATATGCATTGCAAGATATTGAAGTAGTTATTGATGCAGCGACTAGCAGGCCAGATGATCCTAAAAGTATTTATGAAATAGATTGGGATGGAAAACTTAACTTATTCAATGCTTGTGAATCTTTAAATGTAAAAAGGGTATTATTCCTTTCTATCCTTTTAACAGAAAAGTTCAGAAATGTCCCATTGATGGACATCAAATTTTGCACAGAAAAACTTCTTGAGAAATCTGATTTAGACTATACAATCTTCAAATGCGCAGCTTTTATGCAAGGAGTTATTGGTCAATTCGCCATTCCAATTTTAGACAGTCAAGCAGTATGGATGAGTGGGACTCCAACTAAAATTGCTTATATGAATACTCAAGATATGGCGAAAGTTGTTGTATCAGCAGTAAATAATCCAAAAACTCACAGAACATCATTGCCATTAGTTGGTCCCAAAGCATGGGATTCAAACGAAGTTATATCTTTATGTGAAAAATTTAGTGAAAAAAAAGCGAAAATTTTTAGAGTTTCCCCATTCCTAATTAGCTTTACTCAAAAAGTAGTTTCCTTTTTTCAAGATTCTTTAAATGTTGCTGAAAGATTGTCTTTTGCTGAAGTAACAAGTAGTGGTGAATCATTAGATGCTGACATGAGCAAAACTTACGAAATATTGGAACTTAAAAAAGAAGATATGACATCACTAGAGAGTTATATTAAGGAGTACTACCAACAAATACTTAAAAGATTAAGGGAAATGGAGGCAGATCTAAATATTGAAGAAAAAAAGAGATTACCTTTTTAGTATTGTAATTTTTTGTTTATATAGTATATTTGTACTATATAAACATTACTGATTATGTCTGTTTCTAAATCAAAAAATCTTGAAAGAAAGCTAGATAATTTTGCAAAAGAAGCAAAAAATGAATTGAATAATGTTTGCGGATCTTCATTGTGGGAAAGTCTTGGGTTTGTTTTTTTTGATCAATTAGAAGATTCTGAAAAAATTGCGAAAGCAAATTTTTACTATGGTCAACTTCAAATAATTAATGAAATTAAATTTTCAATTTGAAGTGAATTTCATTTTTATACGTTCGTAATTTTTCTCAAATCAATTTTGGCTAATCTTTTTCTGATAATATGAACTTAGTAAAATATTAATTAATGATTGAAACTTCAGGTGTAATAGAAAAAGAGCAGGGGAATGGTTTTTATTTGGTTACTTTAGAACAACCTGAAGGTCATCAATGTTTATGTAGAGCAGCGGGTAAATTGACTAAATTTAGAATTAAATTATTAGCTGGAGACAAAGTGTTAGTTGAGATAAGTCCTTATGATCTTTCTCGGGGCAGGATAACTTATAGAGAAAGAAACGCAGGAAATTCTCGACCTACAACTAATAAAAATAACCCAAAGAGGAATAATAAGTAAGGAGTTATTTTAGATAATATTATTTATTGCTTCTTTAAACTCACTTCTTTGTTTAACACCTTGCCATTGTTTTTTTAATAATTTTTCTTTAAAAAGTTGAACTGTAGGTGTGCCGTTAATACCGGCTTGTTTTGCAATATCTTGATCTTTATCAATATCTATTTCAACACCAAGCACTGCACCATCAAGTTCATTAATTACCCTTTTCAACTGAGGTTTCAAAACATGACATGGACCGCAGCTTGGAGAACTAAAGATTACTAAGATAGGTTTTTTACTCTCGTGATAAAGTTTTCTTAATGCATAACTGCCTTTTTGCCATTCAGAATTTGAATCGAATGTATCTTCATTGACTTCTTCTTCATTAAAATCTAATGAATTAAGTTTTTTTTCTGGTTCGGGTGTTTCTCTAACTATAGTTTTTGCAAAGTTTTTCTCGGCTAGCCACCTTTCAGTAGCTAATGCTGCCATGCACCCGGTTCCTGCAGCGGTGACTCCTTGTCTCCACTCAGAATCAACGACATCACCTGCTGCGAAGATACCTTCAATAGATGTTTCTGGTCTTCCTGATTTGCAAGCAATATATCCTTTATTATCTAAATCAATTTTGTTGCCTAAGAATTTCGTATTTGGCGTATGCCCTATCGCGTAAAAAAGACCTTTTATATTGATTTCCCCTTTCCCTTTTTGAGAGTGAACAGTTTCTATTCTCTCAAGCCATTCAGAACCATCAGCTTTATTAACTTTTGTGTTCCAATGAATTTCTATTTTTGAATTAGCTTTTACTCTATCTACCATTGCTGCGCTAGCCCTTAATTTTTCAGATCTTACAATCAAATGCACTTTGCTTCCATACTTTGTGAGATATGCTGCTTCCTCACATGCAGAGTCACCCCCTCCAATAACAGCTAATTCTTCATCTCTAAATTGTGGGGTCGCTCCATCACATATTGCACAAGCACTTATTCCTTTACTCCAGAATTTATCTTCATTTATCACTCCTAGTCTATTTGCACTTGCTCCAGTTGCAATAATAATTGAGTTAGATTTTATAGTTCCTTCTAAAGTTTTTAATTCAAAAGGGTGTGAATCAGTATTTATTGAGACAACATCACTTTCGTGTAAATTAGTGCCCCATCTTTCGGCTTGAGCTTTCATTAGATCCATTAATTCAGGACCTAGTACACCATCTGGAAAACCTGGATAATTTTCAACAAATGTTGTAGTCATTAATTGCCCACCAGGAATTCCACCAGAATTAAATCCTGTAACGAGCAATGGTTGAAGATTTGCTCTTGCTGCATAAATTGCAGCCGTATAACCGGCAGGACCTGAACCAATAATTACAACATTTTCTACTTTAGAATTTTTTTCTTTATTTTCCATTTATTTGCTAATTTCACTATATATAATAATAAACAAATCCGAATAAAGTAGGGCGGATTCCACTCGATCGATTTAACAATTAATCGTTGACTTTTTGGTCAAATAATTTTTTTAATTCATTTGGGAAGTTTAAAACAGAATCTTTTAAATTTTCGTTCTTTTCACCAATATGTAATATCCACTCTCTAAATTCTTCTGCGATTGCATAACTGTCTTCATATCTTTCTAAAGTATCCATTGCAGAAATTCTGTTGGTAGCCCAACAGGTTGCAATGTCTATCCTCTTTCTAATGAAATTGTCCATTGGGATTTAAAAGTTGTTTATAGGTAAACACATTACAGAACCTATGTATTGTCTAATAAGTTACAACTTTGTACTTCCAAACAATAATTTAATCTTTAATTTATATTTGAGACAATTTTTGGATCAATTATAAAGAAAATATAAAGAAACAGAGTTATACTGCCTCGCTGTGATTTGCAAGTAGCCTTTCAACTTCCTCAAAACCCTCTTTAGCTGAATTTATTGCGAGTTCCTCTGTAACTTTTTCTTCTGATATTAATTTTGTGGATATTTTCTTTAAAAGAGTTTCTTTTTTTTCTCTTAGTGAACTTACAATTTCTTCTTCAATGATAGATTTTATTGCTTTAGAAATTATTTTTTTATCATTTGCCTCCTCGAACGTGCCCTGAACTAACTCTTGAATAAATAATCGATGAACCTCACTACTCCTTAGAAAGCTTTCTGTGGCATTAATAATTCCTTCAACAAGAGCTTCATCAGGTTCAGAATCATTTTCAGCTAGCTTAAATTCCCAATCTAAATGTCTTCTTTGCCAACCTGCCGAGTGGAGACTGGGCATGACTGTCTGTGAATAAGTATCAACTGACATTTCATAAATTCTCTCTGCTAATTTCTCGCACCAGTCTTTACCATGCTTTTCTAGATTTTTCTGCATAGCTTGCCTTGGAACAGCATGACCACCATGATGACTGTGGCACACTCCATCAGGACATTCGATTGCTTTTATACTCATTGGATTGTTTAGTACTTATATATTCTAGATAGCTATTTTTTATAGAAAAGAAAATATATTTTTAACAAAAATCCAAGACTTTTGACTTTCTTCAATTTATATTTAGTATGTTAAAAAAATAAATAAATTGACAAAGATACTTATTCCTTCCGAAACAAGCTCTGGTGAAAGGAGAGTTTCAGCTACACCAGAAGCGGTAAAGAAATTAAAAAGCCTTGGATGTGATGTTTATATTGAAAGTTCAGCAGGAAAATTATCAGGATTTAGTGACTTATCATATGAAGAATCGGGCGGAACAATAATAAACAATTTAGATCAAAAAATTTGGGGTGAAGCGGACTTAATATTTTGTGTTCAAACTCCATCAGAGGATAATTTAAATAAGTTAAAGAAAGGCGCTGTTCTTCTTGGTCTTCTTAACCCATATGGTAACAAGGAGCTTCTAAAGACTATTAATAGTAATAAGATTTCAGCTTTATCACTAGAGTTGCTTCCGAGGATTAGTAGAGCTCAATCTTCTGATGTTCTTTCTTCACAGGCCAATATTGCTGGATATAAAGCAGTTCTTTTGGCTGCAAGTGAGTTAGATAGATATTTCCCAATGCTTATGACTGCAGCAGGGACGGTCCAACCTGCCAAAGTAGTGGTTCTTGGTGGAGGCGTTGCAGGATTACAGGCAGTTGCGACAGCAAAAAGACTTGGAGCAATAGTATTTGTATCTGATATTAGACCTGCTGTTAAAGAACAAGTAGAGTCCCTGGGAGCAAGATTTATAGAACTTCCTGAAGTTGAGGAAAAGCCAGGAGAGGCAGGAGGTTATGCAAAAGCTGTAACACCCGAATTCCTCTCAAAACAGAAGGCAACTTTAACTAAATATTTATCTGAAGCTGATGTTGCTATATGTACTGCGCAAGTTCTAGGTAAAAAGGCCCCTGTTTTAATAGATTCACCCATGATTGAAAAAATGAGGCCTGGCGCAGTAGTGATTGATTTAGCTGTTTCTCAGGGAGGGAACTGCGAAGGAACAAAATCAAATGAAACTATTATCAAAGATGGCGTAAAACTTATAGGAGCTGGAGAATTACCCTCTTCAGTACCTTATGATGCAAGTTCTCTTTATGCTAAGAACTTAACATCTTTGATTACACCATTTATAAAAGATGGTGTAATTAAATTAGATAAAGAGGATGAACTCATTTCTGGATGTTTATTAAGCGATGAAGGAGTTGTTCTTCAAAATAAAGTTTTTGAAAATTGAGGTTTTAAAATTATGTCTTTTATAAGTCTTCTTTGGGTTCTTTTACTTGGTAGTTTATTAGGTCTCGAGTTAATTGGAAAAGTTCCTCCTACTCTTCATACACCTCTAATGAGTGGAGCAAATGCAATTTCAGGAATAACAATGCTTGCAGCCTTGACTTTAATTGTAAAAGCAGAAGGTAACGTACCACTTTTAATCATTGGTTCAGTTTCTCTTGGATTTGCTCTTTTCAACGTTGTAGGCGGTTTCTTTGTAACTGATCGAATGCTCGCGATGTTTAGTCGTAAACCATCAAATAAGAAGTAATTTTTAACATGAATCTACCTGTAATCATTAAATTCGTTATTGACCTTCTAGCAGTACTTTTACTGGCTTTGGGAATAAAAGGATTGTCAAAAGTAAAATCAGCAAGGGATGCAAATAGATTAGCTGCATTTGCAATGTCGCTATCAGTAGTAGGATTACTTTCTTATTATTTAGGCACTTCTGGAATTGCTATTCAGTCTTGGATTTGGATAATAATTGGATCAATCATAGGTAGTTTATTCGGAGCAATTCTTGCAAAAAAAGTACCTATGACCTCCATGCCTGAAACAGTGGCATTGTTCAATGGGTGTGGAGGAATGTCATCACTTTTAGTGGCTTTAGGAGTAGCTATTTTTCCTATATCCGGTGGACAAGAAAATTTTGATTTTTTCAAGTCACTGATTAACGAAGTTTCAATATCTGTTTCTATATTTGTTGGTGCCATAACTTTCACAGGTTCAATTGTGGCAATGGCAAAGTTACAGGGATGGTTGTCAACTCCAGGGTGGACTCAGAGCAAATTTAGACATTTTGTAAATATTGTTTTTGCAGTTGCTTCCTTGATAGCCTTTTTTGATTTGATAAATGGCAATACAAGTTCTATTTGGCTTTTAGTTATAGTTTCTTCTTTATTAGGTATTGGAGTTACTTTGCCAATTGGTGGAGCTGATATGCCAGTCGTTATATCATTATTAAATAGCTATTCAGGGATTGCAGCAGCATCAGCAGGTTTCGTTGTAGATAGTCAGCTTTTGATAGTAGCAGGCGCAATGGTTGGAGCAGCAGGTCTAATACTTACTCAAGTAATGTGTAAAGGGATGAATAGATCATTGGTCTCAGTTCTTTTTGGAGGGTCTTTATCTGCACAAAGTACAGCTTCTTCTGGTTCAGGAGAATATACAAATATAACTTCTTGCAGTGTTGAAGAATGTGCATTGACTTTAGAGGCAGCCAACAAGGTAATCATTGTTCCTGGTTATGGTCTAGCGGTAGCTCAAGCTCAACATACTTTAAGGGAAGTGACAAAAAAACTAGAGCAAAATGGTATTGAAGTTGTTTACGCAATTCATCCTGTAGCAGGTAGGATGCCTGGACATATGAATGTACTTTTAGCAGAAGCGGATGTTCCTTACGAACAACTTAAAGAGATGGACGTTGTAAATCCTGATTTTCCAGCAACGGATGTTGTTTTAGTTTTAGGAGCAAATGATGTTGTTAATCCTCAAGCTAAAAATGATAGCTCTTCTCCTTTATATGGCATGCCAGTTCTTGATGTGCAGGAAGCAAGAACGGTATTTGTAATTAAACGTGGTATGAGTGCAGGCTACTCCGGAATAAAAAATGATTTATTTGATCTGCCAAATACCTCAATGGTCTTTGGTGATGCAAAAAAGGTACTTAATGATTTGATTGGAGAATTAAAAGATCTTGGAGTTGGGGAGAAATAATAGTATATCTTTTAGTTTTTCAGATTACATAAAAAATAAGCCATTTCGAGAAGTCTTACCTTGGATAGGTGGCGACTTACAAACTTTGAGAGATACTTTTGTTATTGATTTTGGTAAATCAAAAAAAAATAAAAAAATATTCTTTCCGATTAATAAAATTCTTTCTAAAAAATTTGAATGTGATTATCTTTTAGGTTTTTTAGAATTACCTGAAAACTTAAACTCACTTAGGGGTTTTGTAATCGTTACACATGGTTTAGGGGGCTCAACTAAACGGTTTGGTTTAAGAAGAATATCTAGGAAATTAGCAAATAATGGTTTTGGAGTTCTTAAATTAAATCTAAGAGGATCTGGATCAGCGAGATATTTAGCTAAAGGAAATTATTGTGCTAGATGCTCCAGTGACGTTATTTCAGCAATTAATTATTTTAAAAAATTGATTAATTTAGAGTTCAAAGATCTTATGAAAAGGAATAATAATCTTCCAATTTACGGAGTTGGATTATCTTTAGGCGGAACAATTCTTTTAAATGCCTGCCTAGATTACGATGAAAACAAAGGTGAAAAACTTTTAGATGGCCTTGCCTGTGTGAGTACCCCTTTAGATTTATCTTCATGCAGTCTCTGTATTGAAAAACCTAGAAATTATATCTACCAAAAATGGTTACTTCAGCGCTTAAAAAATCAGTTATGGGAGGGATTTAATGATGAAGGCAAACTCTTTGATAACGAGAAATTAAGAATAAAAATTAGAAATTTAAAAACTATAAGAGAATTTGATCAGAAATTTACAGCTCCTAGTTGGGGATTTAATTCTTTAGAAGATTATTATATTAAAGCTTCTCCAATATTTAGAATTCAAAACTCAATAAAAAAATTACCTCCATTGCTTTTTATTCATTCCAAGGATGATCCCTGGGTTCCATATAAGGATACTTTGAATTTAAGAAGGAAATTTATTGATAAATTCACTATTTTTATAACTGAAAAAGGAGGTCATAATGGTTTTCATTCGATTAATGGCTGCTGGTCAGACGAAGTCGTAAAGAACTGGTTTATAAGTATCTAGGACTATTTAAAAATGGTGTTTTTTTGAAAATCCATTTTTCTATTGGCTTACCGTTAATAATGTGTGAGGTAAAAATTTCAGAAATTTTTTCTGGAGAAACTTTCTCATACCAAATACCATCAGGCCAAATAAGAAGAATTGGGCCGTTCTTACATACCCTTAAACAGTCAGCTTTTGATCTTAATATATGAACGTTTTTGGTAGAGGGATCATTCTCAAATTTTTTTAAAGTCTTTTTCAGACATTCCCATGCTTTTTGACCTTCATTGCCCTTAAAGCATTTCTGTTTTGTGGGTGTTGCGCATAGTAGAAGATGTTTTTTTATATTCACTTTTATCCAATACTTACGTATTTTTTCCCTTTTTTAATTTCTTGCTTAACAAAAAGTCTGGCCCAATTGTCTACTTCAAGAATATCCTCCAATTCGGGACTCAAATTCAAATTCTCCATATGTGATTCACAAGCTTTACTTATAAATGTTGGAATTTCTTGAAAAGAAATTTTTTCTTTGAGGAATTGTTCAACAGCCATTTCATTAGCAGCATTTAAGACTGCAGGCATAGTCCCAGAAGATTTTCCTGCAGCATAGGCAAGTCCCATGCATGGATATTTAAACTCGTCTGGCTCTTTAAAAGTTAATTTTCCAATTTCACTTAGGTTTAATCTTTTCCAATTTGTTTTAAATCTTTCAGGCCAACTCATCGCATATAAAATGGGTAGTTTCATATCTGGCCAACCTAATTGTGCTAATACTGAAGAATCTTCCATCTCAATCATTGAATGAATAATACTTTGAGGGTGGATAACTATTTCGATATTTTCGTAAGAGGTCCCAAATAAATAATGAGCTTCTATAACTTCTAATCCTTTATTCATAAGAGTTGCAGAATCTACAGTTATTTTTTTTCCCATATCCCAATTAGGATGTGAAGTTGCATCTTCCACTGTGACATGCTTTAGATCCTCAACGGCCCAATCTCTGAAAGCACCACCAGAAGCTGTTAAATGTATGGCTTTTAAACCTTTAGGGATCTCTCCTGTTGAAAAATCTGCATTTTCATAATTTGGTAATCCTTGTAAACATTGAAAGATAGCGGAGTGTTCTGAATCAGCAGGTAAAAGCCTACTATTATTTTTCTTTAACGCAGGAATAACAATTGGCCCTGCCGCAATTAAAGTTTCTTTGTTAGCAAGTGCAATATTTTTCCCTGCATTAATTGCTGACATTGTTGGAATTAAGCCTGCACATCCTACTATCCCTGTAACTACAGTATCTGCCTTATCCCATGCTGCAACTGCGTTAATCCCCTCCTTTCCACTCAAAACCAAGGGAGCACTATCCAAATCTAAGTTATTAATATTATCTTTTAAATCTTCTATAAGATTTTCATCCTCAATCGCAACTACTTCTGGTTTATGTGTTTTAACTTGTTCTGTTAATAAATTAATATTTCTTCCTGCCGAAAGAGCTACGGCTTTAAACTTATCAGGCTGCTCGCTAGCTATTTCGAGAGTTTGAGTCCCAATCGAACCAGTAGAACCGAGCACAGTAATGTATTTCAATTTTCTCTGATATTTCTAATATCTTCCCATTTAAAGGCGTATTTAAAAAACAAAAATTTCAAATTGGTTTTTTTCTTAAAATTTAGATCCTTATCCATGTTGTTATTTCCTTTGATTGATCAATTAGTTCAATACCTTTTTCTTTTAACAAATTCCTAATTTCATCAGCCTTCATATAATTCTTTTCCTTTTTTGCTTTAAATCTTTCATTAATAAGCGTTGATATTTCTTCTTCTGTTATTTTACTTTCTTTTACTAAAACCTCTTTTTTAAGACCAAGTACCTCAGTCAACTTTTCAAGAGTTTTAAAATTCTCTATTAAGAAGTATTTTTCATTTAAGTCTATTTTAAAACTTTCGATCCTTTGAAATTGGTTTAAAAAGTTTTTTAATGGTTTTGCTAAATCGTAAATAATTGCAATAGCACCTGCTGTATTAAGGTCATTTCCCAGAGCCTCAGAAAATTTAAGCTTTTTTTGAGATAATTCAAAGCTTATTTTCGCTTTATATTCTTCTTCGATAGATTCATTGTAATTAATAGATCTAAAAGCACCTTTTGTAAGGTCCATAAAAGAAAGGGCTACATTAATGTTTTTCCAAGCTTCTGAAGCACTCCTTAAAGCTTCTTCAGTAAAATCAAGTGGTTTTCTATAATTCACGGTCATAACAAAATATCGCAAAGTCATAGGGCTTATACCTGACTTAATTAGCTCTCTGATAGTTTTAAAATTTTTAAGGGATTTACTCATCTTTTGTCCATTTACATTGACCATCCCATTGTGTAACCAATAGTTCGCTAGCTTTTTGCCATTGGCTGCTTCTGATTGGGCGATTTCATTCTCATGATGTGGAAAAATCAAATCAGAACCACCTAAATGGATATCAATAGTATCTCCTAATTCATCTTTAACCATTGCCGAACATTCAATATGCCATCCTGGCCTACCTTTTCCCCATGGTGAATCAAAAAATGGTTCATCATCTTTGGCTTTTTTCCATAGTGCAAAATCTTGCGGATTAAGTTTTTTACTATTTTCATCATTAGCCATTCTTCCTTGCTGATTGATATTTTGTTCTTGTATATTTTGATTACTTAGCTTTCCATAATTTTTATTTTTAAAAACAGAATAATAAACATCTCCATCCCTAGAGTATGCATAACCTTTGTCCTCAAGGATTGTTATGAAGGAGCAGATATTGCATATATGATTCGTTGCTCTTGGCATACTATCCGGACGCATTATTCCTAAAGAATCCATATCTTTATGAAATTCAATAATGTTTTTTTCAGATAATTCATTCATTGAACTTCTTTCTTCTTTAGCTCTTTTTAAGATCTTGTCATCAATATCTGTAAAATTTTGAACATACTTCACTTTGTAATCACTGTAAATTAAAAATCTTCTCAATACATCCCAAGCTATATAACTTCTTGCATGACCAAGATGACATAAATCATAAACAGTTACTCCACAACAATAAATTTTTACTACATCATCAATAGGCTTAAAAACCTCAACTCTTCTGTTTAAAGTATTAAAAAGTTTGATCATCTTAAATTAAGTATTTCATAAGGTTTATTTTGTATCCATCCAATTGTCTCCAATACCAATATCAACTAAAAGAGGCACATTTAATTTTACACAATCTTCCATAGTCTTCTTTACTAATTTTGTCGTAATTTCCAAAGAATCTGGTTCAACTTCAAACAACAATTCATCATGTACTTGTAAAAGCATTTTTGCTGGAACATTCATTTCTATGAATTTCCTATTTAGTTGAACCATTGCAATTTTAATAATGTCTGCACTGGAACCCTGTATTGGGGCATTAGCTGCGGCTCTTAGTGACTGTGCTTCCATGCCAGCCTTTCTTGCGGATTGTAAGTCAATTTCATAAGGATCTTTTCCTATTAATCTTCCAAGTCCATTTTTATCAAACTTAAATTCTCTCTTTCTACCAAAAATTGTTTTTACATATCCTTTTGATAAGGCAAGCCTTTCTTGAAGTTCAAGAAATTTGAAAATTTTTGAATATCTTTCTTTGTATTTTATTAAGAATTCTTTTGCTTCTGGAGTACTTACTCCTGTAGAACGTGCAAACTTTTTAATTCCCATACCATAGATAACTCCAAAATTTATTGTTTTACCAACTCTCCTTTCGTCGGATGATATTTCTTCTTTCTCAAAAATTAATCTTGCAGTCAAAGAGTGAATGTCATCATTTTTATGAAATGCATTTATTAGTATTTCTTCATCCGCTAAGTGAGCAAGTATTCTTAATTCGATCTGAGAATAATCAGCTGATAAAAGTTTCCAATTTTTTTCAGGCAAGAATGCCTTTCTGATTCTCCTACTAAATTCAGTCCTAACCGGGATATTTTGAAGATTAGGATTGCTGCTACTTAGTCTCCCAGTCGCTGTAGCAGCTTGATTAAAGTTTGTATGAACTCTTCCTGTCTTTTCGTTAATAAGATTTGGAAGAGCATCAATATAGGTGCTAAGTAATTTGCTAAGAGTTCTGTGTTTTATTAAATGTTGGATTATTTCATGTTCGTCGACTAACCTTTCCAGAACTACTGCATCTGTACTCCATCCTGTTTTTGTTTTCCGTGATTTTTTCTTATCCAAATTTAATTTTTCAAACAAGATCTCACCAAGTTGTTTTGGTGAAGATAGATTAAAAGTCTCCTCTGCTAATTCATAAACTTTACTTTCAATATCCTCTAAGGTACTTTTCAGTTCTTTTGAGAGTTTATCCAAATAAGGGATGTCGATGGTTATGCCATTCATTTCCATTTGGGATAATACCGGCTCTAAAGGTAGCTCTATTTCTTCGAACAATTTGATTAATTCATCTTTTTCCTTTGAAAATCTTTCTTTAAAAATTTTGACAATCTTAAAAGTCAGAAGAACATCATAACCGCAGTAAATACTCGCTTCATCAATATCAACAAATGAAAAGTCTTTATTCTTCCCAACTGTTTCCTTAAATGAAGGGGGCTTAAATCCAAATAATCTAAAACTAATTTCACTTAACCCATGCTTGTCCTGATTATTAAGAAGGTAGTCTGCTAACAAGGTGTCAAAGGTTACTCCTTTAAGATCAAGTCCATGATTAAAAAATATTTGCCTATCAAATTTAGAATTTTGGAGTGCCTTTTCTTTGTTTGGATCTTCTATCCAATTTCTTAGCTTTGAGAAAACATCTTCAATTGATAATTGATTGGGAGTCTCTTTTTTTGTTTGATGACCAAGAGGTATATAAAATAAATCATCATTTTCTTCTCCAAGACATAACCCTATCCCAACAAGTTCTGCATCTATTGGATTCAAACTATTGGTCTCTGTATCTAAAGAAACTATCTCATTGGTCTTTTCTAATCTTTGAATTAATTTATCAAGTAATTCGAAATCATTTACAACAGTTACTTTGATTTTAGGGATTTTATTTTCACTATTTTCTAATTCATTATTACTGGAGAGTTTTGGTGCCTTCTCCTCCTCTTTAGATACATTATTTTTGTCAAAACCACCTTTGCTGAAAGTTGAATTGAAAATATCAATTTGTCTAACTAGTGTTGATAGTTCTAGTTTTTGTAGTGACTCTGAAAGTAGTTCTTGATTTATACTTTTTAATTCATAACCGTTACTTAAAATCAAAGGCACCTCAGTATTTATTTTTGCTAAATCCCTGGAAAGAAAAGCATTATGTTTATCGTTTCTGAGCTTTTCTATAACTGCACCTTTGATGAATCCTTTATATTTCTTATCGTTGTTCCGCAGAATCTTGTCCAAAGCCTGATAGATTCCATCAAGAGTGTCGTTCTCTTTTAGTAGATTAATTGCAGTTTTTGGACCTACCCCTTTAATACCCGGAATATTATCAGAACTATCACCAGTTAGGGCTTTAAGATCAACTACTCTTTCTGGCGCAACACCTAATTTTTCTTTTACTCCATTTTCATTCATAAGAGTTGGATTACCACTTTTCGCATATGGACCACCACCCATATAAAGTACATAAATATCTTTTTGATCATCTACTAATTGAAATAAGTCCCTATCTCCAGAAAGAATATTCACGCACCATCCTTTAGAAGAAGCATCATTTGCAATTGTGCCTAAAAGATCATCTGCTTCGTAACCAGGAGATTTAAAAATTGGTAAATTAAGGCTTTCTTCTAAAATGATTTCTAGTTGTTCAATATCCTGAAAAAAAACATCTGGTGCTACATCTCTATTGGCCTTATAATTTGGATCTAATTCATGTCTGAAAGTAGGTTTTTCGGTATCAAAAGTAATGCAAACTCCCTCAGGACTAATATTTTTGCAATTATCCAGAAGGCTTTTTAGAAATCCATAAGTCACACTTGTTGGGAATCCCTCTTTGGTGGTTAAACCTCCATCAATTCCTTTGCTAAATGCATAGAAGCTTCTAAAAGCAAGTGAATGGCCATCGACTAAAAGTAAAATTGGTTTTTTTGAGTTTTCAGATTTTAAACTCATTTTCTCTTCTTGGCCCAAGGTGGAATATCAATAAAGATTTGCTCTCCAGGTTCTAATCCATCAATTACTGAAGTTTTATTTCCACTACTAATACCAATTTCGATTTTTTCAAATTTTGGAGAATTGTTTTTATCAACTTTCAAAATTCCCTTTTCACCTTTTTCAGTGACAATAGAAACTGTTGGTACTAAGATTTTTTCTTCATTACCTTCGACTCTGAATTCAAGATCTGCAGTCATTCCAATTTTAATTTCTTCAGAAATATCTTTAAAATTTAAAGTTACTTCGAATGAGGTTACATTATTATCTTTTACAGCTCTTGTAGCTATTTTTTTAACTATGGCACTATATTTTTTTGAGGGATAAGCCTCAATTCTTACTGAGGCTACTTGACCTATTTTTATTCTGCCAATGTCACTCTCAGGAACTTTAGCAACAATTTCTAGTCCCTCTGATAGTTCAAAAATAAAGTTTTTGGTTTTAGGGTCTGAACTTAAGTTTGTACTTGGTGTGACATAAGATCCTATCTCCGCATATTTTGCAGTTATCTTACCTCCATAAGGAGCTTTAATAAGATAGAAACTTTTTTCAGCTTTTGCATCATTAAGTTTGGCACTACTAATGTTGTAGTTATTTTTATAACTTTCATAGTCTTCTTTACTTACTGCGCCTTCTTTATATAAATATTCTCTTCTTAAAAATTCAGATTTTTGTTTTTCTACATTTAATTCAAGTTCTTCAATTTTATAGATAAAGTCTTCATCATCAAGAGAAGCTAAAACCTGATCTTTTTTTACAAGATCCCCCTCATCTACTTTGATTTCTTTTATTACACCCTGCTTCCGAGGCCCAATATTGCTTGTCCTGATTGCTTTTACTTCACCACTTGTATTAATTGAATCTGACAGGATTCCTTTTTCAACTTTAACTACAAAATCAGAAATGTCTTTTGATTTATTTTTCTTGAAGGAATTGGTTATGAAAACGAAAAATATAATTAAAGAAAGTAATATAATTCCACTTCTTAGGTTTATATTTTTTTTTATTAAATCAAGCATTTCTTTTGAAAAACAGTAATTCGGAATATTTGGGAACTAAATAAATAATCAAGTCGATTATAATTAACTTATCCAAGATTGGTTAAGTAAATACTATATTACTAGAAGATGTTTTCTGAATAATTTTTCCATAAATTTTTTCAAATGTTAAAAGCCGGTATTATTGGATTACCAAATGTTGGAAAATCAACTTTATTTAATGCACTTGTAGAAAATGCTAAAGCTCAAGCGGCTAATTTCCCCTTTTGTACTATAGAACCTAATAAAGGTATAGTTTCCGTCCCAGATCAAAGGTTACAAGAGTTAGGTGATTTAAGTTCTAGCCAAAATATTATCCCAACAAAAATTGAATTTGTAGATATCGCAGGACTAGTAAAAGGAGCCAGTAAAGGTGAGGGTTTGGGAAATAAATTTTTATCAAATATTAGGGAGGTTGATGCAATAGTTCATGTTGTTAGGTGCTTTGAAGATAGTGATGTAATTCATGTTTCCGGTAAGGTAGATCCCTTGGATGACATTGAGATAATTAATCTGGAATTGAATTTAGCTGATTTATCCCAACTCCAAAAAAGAAGAGAAAGAATTAAAAAACAGGTTAGAACTAGTAAAGAGGCAGAAAAAGAAGATAATTTACTAGAAAAAATTGAAGAAGAGCTAGAGAAAGGACTTTCAGTTAGATCAATATCTTTGAGTGAAGAAGAAAATTTAATAATTAAGCAACTAGGCTTCCTTACTGCTAAACCAATTATTTACGCAACAAATTTGAATGAAAATGATTTAGCTGAAGGTAATGATTTCTCATCAAAAGTTCAGAGTTTTGCAAGCAATGAAAATACAGAATGTATAAAAATATCAGCGCAAGTCGAATCTGAATTAATAGAGTTAGAACCAGAAGATAAAAAAGACTTCCTTATTGGTTTAGGAGTAGAAGAAGGGGGATTAAGTTCTTTAATTAGATCAACATATAAATTATTGGGATTAAAAACTTATTTCACCACCGGAGAAAAGGAGACAAAAGCATGGACCATAAAAGATGGGATGACTGCGCCACAGGCAGCAGGAGTAATTCATACTGATTTTGAAAAAGGATTTATAAGAGCTCAGACTATTTCGTATCAAAATTTAATTGATTCAGGTTCAATTGCCAATGCAAAAACTAAAGGTCTTTTAAGAAGTGAAGGTAAGGAATATATTGTTAACGAAGGTGATGTAATGGAGTTCTTATTTAATGTTTAGTAATTAAATTTTTTAAAGATATTAATAATTATTATTCTAAGGTAAGTTTCCCATTTTTTATTTTCAGATATTTTGCAATACTTTCTTTTTGATCTTCTTTTAAAAGCCCTCTCTTATAGTTAACCTTTTGTCGATTAAGCCATTTATCTAATTTTGGAGAATAAGATCTTAGAGTAATAGGAGAGTTATTTTTAGACTTGAATTGATCAAATTTCTTTAGTTCCTCATACATCTCTTTCCAGCGTGCATAAAAATCGTCTTCTAGACCATCTCTTTCTGTATTCAAATCTTCCTGTTCTCTCTCTAATCTTTGGACCACCCATTTTGAATAAGGCTCTCTAAGATTTTTCAATCCTCCAAAACTTTGAGATATTTTTTTGACTAGATAAAAACCACCATCATATTCTCCTAGTTTTTCAATTGTTGGAATTGCAATGGGATTTTCATCATTTTTATTAAGAAAAAGAAAAATATTTTCAAAAAGTAGTTTCTTTTCATCTCCTAAATAACTTGCTATTTTACCTTCTGCGTTTAGTCTGAATTTCACAATTGAATCTCTTAAACTTTCAGCAGCTTCTTCAAGGTCATACCAAAGTTTGTCTCGGTAATCTAGATTAATGGGCATTTGCGATTGAAACTCATCAAAAGCTTTTTTAAAGACCTTCTTTAACTGATGCGTTAATTTTTCTTCAAAATCTGAAGAGACTTCACCCTTATTTACTCGATCTAATCCTTCTGACACTGCTTTTATTCCAAGTGTTTTTGCAATTTGAAATTGTACGAAAGCTTTTAAGACTAAACTACTTTTTGGGTTTTTGGTAATATTTTTCAAAACTTTTCTAGCCTCAAAATCTAAAAATTTATATTTGGTTTTTATTGTATTTGCATTACGAATCATAAGTCTTTCTCTATTAGAAATAAATTCATCATTATCTTCATCAAAATAAAATTCTTCAATAAAGAAATTGCTTCCAATCATATTGCTTACTTTTTTTGTCCCATCAGTCCATGGTAAAGATGGAAAAAAATATTCTGTTTTTTCTCTAAATAATCCTTTCCAAGGTTTTAATAAACTTATTTGTTCTGCATTTTCAAATAAGTTAGACATTTTGTAATTCTCATCAGAATTAAGTATCTCAATAGTTAATCCTAAGTCTTTGGCAAAATGTTTATTTACTAGTTTTTTTATTAAATCTCCTTTACTTTCAA
>CACAXN010000006.1 GCA_902536455.1 uncultured Prochlorococcus sp. | reverse complement strand
ACCAGTCTTTAAAGCAAATACTATGGGAAATGATTTCTCTGTATATGAAGCAAAACATCCCATTCATAATTATGTTATTTATCTAGTGGGTCATCCAACATTTGACTCTGACCAAATATACGGAGGCGAAAATGAGGATTGGCGTTTTACATTTTTTGCTAGTGCCACTGCAGAGTTCGCCTGGAATTGTTGGAAACCTCAAGTTCTCCATTGCCATGATTGGCACACTGGGATGATTCCTGTGTGGATGCATCAGGACCCCGAAATTAGCACTGTCTTCACAATTCATAATTTAAAATATCAAGGCCCTTGGAGATGGAAACTAGAAAAAATGACTTGGTGTCCTTGGTATATGCATGGAGACCACACAATGGCTGCGGCAATGTTGTACGCAGATAGAGTAAATGCAGTTTCTCCGACTTATGCAGATGAAATTAAAACCCATGAATACGGGGAAAGTCTTGAAGGATTACTTAATTACATTTCAGGTAAATTAAGGGGAATACTTAATGGCATAGATCTTGATGAATGGAATCCAGCCAAAGATCCAGTTTTACCCGCAAAATTTAGTATTAAGAATTTAGAAAATAGGGTAGAAAATAAGAAAATTCTGCAAAGAGAAATGGGTCTTGAAATTAATCCTAAAAAATATCTCTTAGGTATGGTTAGTAGGTTAGTTGATCAGAAAGGGGTTGACTTACTTCTACAAGTTTCAAGAAGACTTTTAGCTTATACAGATTCTCAAATAGCTGTTTTAGGGACTGGAGATAGATATCTAGAGTCTGGATTATGGCAACTGGCATTAGATTACCCAGGAAGATTTTCAGTATTTCTCACATATGATGATTCTTTGTCAAGGCTTATATATGGCGGATCTGATGCATTCTTGATGCCCAGTAGATTTGAACCTTGTGGCATCAGTCAACTCCTTGCTATGAGATATGGCTCTATTCCGATAGTAAGGCGAGTTGGAGGTTTAGTTGATACAGTTTTACCTCATGATCCAGAAAATAATAGTGGTACAGGTTTCTGCTTTGATCGCTTTGAACCTATAGATTTCTATACTTCTTTAGTAAGGTCTTGGGAAGCTTTTAGGCATAAAGATAGTTGGGAATTACTACAAAAAAGAGCTATGAGACAAGAGTTTAGTTGGCAAAGATCAGCTCTTGAATACGAAATTATGTATAAGGATGTTTGCGGAATAAAGGAACCATCACCAGATGTTGCTGAAGTTGAGAAATTTTCTTATGGACAATCAGCTGATCCATCTTTAAAAAAAGTATGATTTAAATTCTTAATGGATCTTTCTTTTTTTGATTTAAAAGATGTTTTGGGTGATATTAAAAATCTGGGCGAGGAGGGAATAGATTTTTTAAATTTTAAGAATATAAGTATTGATAGTAGAACTTGTTTAAAAAATGATCTTTTTATAGCTATCAAGGGTAAAAATTTTGATGGACATAGTTTTCTTCCAGAGGTTTTAAATAAAGGGGTTAAATCAGTAGTTATAAAAGAAGGTATGCAGAAATTACTTCCTGATAATTTTCCTTGTTGGGTTGTGAATGACACCTTAGAGGCATTTCAAAAATTAACCTTGCTTAAAAGAAAAAAATTAAGTATCCCTGTGGTTGCGATAACTGGTTCAGTCGGTAAAACAACTACAAAAGAAATGGTTGGTGAAGTTTTAAAGAAACTTGGAAAAATTAAATTATCCCATGCAAATTTCAATAATGAGATTGGAGTTGGTCTTACTATTCTTACCACAAATGAAGAAGATAAAGTTTTGGTCCTTGAGATGGGAATGAGAGGTTTTGGACAGATCGAAAATTTATCTAAATATAGTGAACCCGATATTGCAGTAATTACTAACATTGGGACAGCCCATATTGGATTGTTAGGCTCTAAAAAAAATATTACTTATGCAAAGTGTGAAATTAGTAAATTTTTAAATCCTAAAGGAGTTGTAATAATACCAGCTAATGATTTACTTCTTGAAGAAACTTTAAGAGAATACTGGAAAGGTAGAGTAATAAAAGTAGAACTTTTAAATATAGAAAATCAAAAGGAGAGTTTTGAGAAAGATGGTAATTTACAAGGATTTTATGATTCTAAGAACAAAACAATTTTAATTGAAGAAAATACCTTCAAAATTTCATTTGAGGGATTTCATAATGCTTCAAATTTCTTATTTGCTTATACAGTTGCTAAAGAGCTAGGTATTGATTTTGAAAGTTTTAATAAATTTGATTTTGTAAGTTTAGGTGGAAGAAATAAAATTCTTAAATCAGTAAAAACAACAATATATGATGAATCATATAATGCTTCGCCAGAGTCGGTAAAAGCATGCATCAAAAACCTGATTGAAAAACCGAGAAATAAATTTTTTATATTTGGAAGTATGCAAGAATTGGGAGAAGAATCTGAAAAATATCATAAAGAGATATTAAACTTAATAAATAATTCAGACATAGAAAAGTGTTTATTTATTTGCGATAAAAAAAATGAAAAAATTTACACAAATTATCTAGAAGATAAGAAAAAATTTTTAGTTTTAAATGATATTAAAGATGTACCTAAAAAGATAAACAAATTTACAAAAAAAGGTGATTCTATTCTTATAAAAGGGAGCAGATGTTGGCAACTTGAAAAAATTATTAAATTAATTAATTAGATCAGGATTTCTTTCTTTCCCAATTTTCTATATTTACTTGCTTAGTTCTTGAGATTGCTAATGAATTATCTTTGGAGTCTTTTGTGATCACTGAACCAGCGCCAGTTGTAACTGATTCTCCGAGATTAATTGGCGCAACAAAAACTGTATTTGCACCAATACTGGAATTTTTACCAATTTTTGTTTGATGTTTTTTCTGACCATCAAAATTTGCAGTAATAGTACCCGCTCCAATATTTGTAGAGCTTCCAATAATAGAATCGCCAATATAACTTAAATGATTTACTTTAGATTCTTCCTCTAATTGGCTATTTTTGATTTCAACAAAATTACCTATTTTGCTAAAGGAAGATATTTTGGAATTAGGTCTTATATGACTATAAGGGCCAATTTTTATAGAATCTATTATCTGAGAAGCATAAACAGTAGAGTTTGAAATTTCACAATTTAATCCCACATTAGAATTCTCAATAAAAGTATTTGGTCCGATAATGCAATGACTATTTATTTTGGTATTTCCTCTTATATGTGTATTAGCCTCTATAATCACATCCTTACCAATTTCAGCTTCTTCACTAATTGAACAAGTTGCTTTATTTATAAAAGTTACACCATTCAGCATATGCTTTTCTTTAATTGAATTCTGAATAATTTCCTCGCACTCTGAAAGTTGAATTCTGTTATTAATTCCTTGAAGCTCTCCATTATCCTCTACCTCGAGGCCTAAGGAATTTTTTAGCAAAGATACCGTATCTGTTAAGTAAATCTCTTTTTGATTATTATTGCTTTGCAAGGTATTAATTATTGCTGACAAGTTTCTCCAGTTAAAACAGTAAACACCTGCATTTATTAATGGATTTTCTCTTTCTATATCATTGCAATCTTTTTCCTCAACAATTCTCTCTATAAAATCACCCTTCAAAAAAACTCTTCCATATCCATGAGGATTTGTTTTCTTTGTAGTAATTAAAGAAACATTAGCATTTTTTGAATCGTGTAAATACAAAAGTCTTTTTAAAGTGCTAGTCCTAATAAGTGGCACATCTCCGTTAAGTACCAATAGGTTGCCTTCATGATTTTTTACTTCTCTACAAAGTACCTGAATAGCATGACCGGTTCCGGATTGAGGTTCTTGAATAACAAAATGGATTTTTTTATCGTTTGGGATCGACTTTTGTACTTCTTTTGATTTGTGTCCAGTAATTACGAAAATTTGATCAGGTTTTAATTCGACACATGAATCAATTACTCTTTGTAGAAGACTTTTGCCAGAAATTTTATGTAAAACTTTTGGCAATGAGCTTTCCATCCTAGTGCCCTTGCCTGCCGCTAATATCGCAACACTTAACATGTTTTTTTGAAATCCTTATTTAAATCTAACTCTTAATGGATAACTTCGTCATTCCCCACTTCTCTCTCCATTTATTTGTCGATAATAGATTTGAGAATAATTGCTCATCTAATCTCCTTTTTATTATGTCGTCTTTACTTGAGTTTAAATCTTGATCTCTATATGGAATACTAGCTTTAGTTAAGAGATGTTCCTCTTCCATTAAAGATAACTTTTCAAAATTTAAATTAGTTTTCAATTTATTCTTATCAAATTTCGATATTGCAACAGTTCCCTGACTCCAAAAAGTTCTGTTTTTCAAACTTGGCTTAATAGTAAAAATTTCTAATCCAAGATTTCTTAAAGTTTTTCTTACTGCCGCTGAAGAAGAATAAGTTATTAAATAACCCTGAGAATTAAGATTTTCTGCGACTTTAGATAAAAATTCAATTGTCCATACTTGTGGGCATTTTTGAGGAGAAAAACCATCTAAATAAATCAGATCAAATTTAATAGATGAAGGAATAATGTTGATTTTTTCTCTAGCATCACCCCACAAAACACTGCACTTAAAAAATTGATCCTCAAAGTAATCTTTTCGATAAAGTGATTCAAATATTGTTCTAACTTTTGGAGCCCATAATTTTAAAAAAGATTTGTTTCTAAGCGAATATTCAAGAGGCTTTTTATCAATCTCCAACGCATACAAATTTAAATACGATTTTTGTGTGATTAATTCATTTAATAAAGAAGCGGAATTGTATCCTAAACCAAAACATATATCCAAAACATTAAGAGATTTTCCATTAAATCTTTGCAAATTAGAAGTAGCTGTAAACTTTGACTTTGTTTCCTCCAATGCTCCCAATAAACTATGGAAGTTCTCTTGAAAAAACGTACTTCTTAAAGAGTAACTACCATCTTTAGTTAAAATTTCTATTAATTCAGTCAAAAACTTTTTAGGCTAGTTAGTTAGTTTGGCCAGCTCTTCCCAAAAAGTGGGGTACGAGACGCTAGCTGCATCTGCTCTCATGATTTTTGAGGTGCCATTGGCAAGAAGTGAAGCAATAGCAAGACTCATTGCCACTCGATGATCTGTCTCACTGTCGACTTCCGCAGAATGAAATTTTGATTGCCCATTAATAATTAACCCATCCTTTTTTTCCGTTAATTCAGCACCGAATTTTTGTAACTGTCGTGCCATGACTTTTAATCGATCTGTCTCCTTAACTCTTAATTCTTGTGCATCCTTAATTTCAGAAACTCCATTACAAAAGCAGGCAGCCACAGTAAGGATAGGAATTTCATCTATAAGTTTTGGGAGAATATCTCCTTCAATAGTGAATGATCTCAAATTATTTGAAGTCTTTACTTTAATAGATCCAATAGGTTCACCTGCAATAGTCGATTTATCTAAAATCTCATAATTGCACCCCATTGAATCCATTACATTTAAAATCCCTGTTCTAGTGGGATTTAGTCCTACATTCTGAATTAAAACCTCTGAATTTGGAACAATAGATGCAGCAATCATCCAAAAAGAAGCAGAGCTTATGTCTCCAGGAATCAATATTCTCTGGCCAATTAAGTCGCTCCCTGACTTGATAACTACATTCCTTCCTAATTCTCCTCTAATACTGATGTCTGCTCCAAATGCTTTTAACATTCTTTCAGTATGATCTCTTGAAGATGCCGGTTCAATAACAGAAGTGGTTCCAGAAGCTTTGAGGCCTGCCAATAAGATTGCAGATTTTACTTGAGCACTCGCTACAGGGGTTCCGATAACACACCCTTTTAATTTATTCCCATCAATTGAGATTGGAGCTTTGTTTCCTTTTTCTCTACCAAAAATTTTGCCACCCATCAACGATAACGGTTTGCCTACTCTCCCCATTGGCCTTTCATTAAGAGAAATATCACCTGTTAAGATGAAATTCTTGCCTTCTTGACCGGCAAGTAACCCCATTAATAATCTCATGGTGGTTCCCGAATTCCCACAATTTAAAATTTCTTTGGGCTCTTTAAATCCATCAAGACCCAATCCTGAAATCGTGAAAGGCTCATTTTTTTTTATTTCTGGTATTTTTACACCTAACTTTCTAAGACAATCAGCAGTTGAAAGTGGATCTTCAGAATGTAAGAACCCCTCAATAGTCGTCTCACCCTTAGCAATACTTCCTATTATTAGAGCTCTATGAGAAATAGATTTATCTCCAGGTACTTTTACTTTTCCTTTTAAATTAACTCCACCTTTTATTGTGCGGATATGATTCATTTTCAAATTAAATACTTGATAAGATTTCTGTAAAAACAATTAGTTATATATTATCAACAAGTTTGTTTTAAAAAAAAAATAATCAAATTAAGTAACTGTTTTCTATAATAAATTCAGAAAAAGGATTTGATTATTAATCTTACTTATTATCACGTTGCAAAGGATGTTCCTGAATATAGTCCAGACATCGCAGTGGTCATTGATGTTTTAAGAGCTACAACCACAATTTCTTGGGCTTTAAATAATGGAGCTGATTCAATACAAGTTTTTGCAGATTTAGATTTATTAAAAGAATCTGCAATTAAGTGGCAAGCTGAAAAGAGACTAATGCTTGGAGAGAGAGGCGGAAAGAAGATTGAGGGCTTTGATTTAGGAAATTCTCCTTTATCAGTTACAAAAAAGGTTGTTAATGGTAAAAGACTATTTATGAGTACGACTAATGGGACTAAATCATTGCAAAAAGTTCAAAATGCTAAGCATTTATTTGCTATGGGTCTCCCAAATAGAAAAGCAGTTGCCGAAAAAATCATTTCATTAAAAAGTGAAAATGTTTTAATACTTGGTAGTGGTTGGGAAGGCTCTTATTCACTTGAGGATTCTTTAGCTGCTGGTGCTTTGGTCTCATACCTAAAACAGAACTGTGATTTAGAAATTAATATTCTGAATGACGAATTACAGGCTGCTTTGGCACTTTGGGATGTCTGGAAAAATGATATTTTGAAATGTTTAAAAACAGCAACCCATGGCAAAAGATTGACAAGTCTCGGAGATTATGATGATGATTTTAAATGTTGCTCTGAACTTGATTGCTTAGATATTGTTCCAGCTCAAGTTGAAAGAGGTGTGATTCGTGCCTCATGATTTACGAATTGGTTCATTAGGAGTAAAGTCTTGACTGATTTTTTGGTAGCTGCATTGCAAATTACAAGTACTTCAAATGTTGAAGCAAATTTTACTGAAGCAGAAGAACAGATTGAATTAGCTGCTAGAAGAGGTGCCGAGTTAATAGGATTGCCAGAGAATTTTGCTTTTTTAGGTGATGATGATGAAAAACTTTTATTAGCTTCTGAATTATCAGTGAAGTGTTCAAATTTCCTCAAAAAAATGTCCCAAAGATATCAAGTATTTCTTTTGGGAGGAGGGTATCCTGTGCCTGCTGGGGATGACAGTCATACTTTTAATAGATCAGCGCTTTTTAATAAGGACGGGCAGATTTTAGCAAAATACGACAAGATTCATTTATTTGATGTTGATTTGCCAGATGGAAATTTATATAAGGAATCATCTACTATTTTATCTGGGGAGGAGTATCCACCTGTTGTAGATGTTCCGGGACTATGTAAAATAGGATTATCGATTTGTTACGACGTTAGATTCCCTGAACTTTACAGATATTTGTCTTCGAATGGAGCAGAGTTGATTATGATTCCCGCCGCTTTTACAGCATTTACTGGAAAAGATCATTGGCAAATCCTTTTACAAGCAAGAGCGATTGAGAATACAGCATATGTAGTAGCTCCAGCCCAAACTGGGATTCATTACGGGAGAAGGCAAAGTCATGGACATGCAATGGTAATTGACCCATGGGGCACGGTTTTATCTGATGCTGGAAAAACTCAGGGAGCTGCGATAGCTCCAGCTGATAAAGAAAGAGTAAAAAAAATTAGGGAGCAGATGCCAAGCCTTAAACATAAAAAAAACAATTTGTTTCCAAATTAATGATAAGGTTTTTAGATAATAAACTTTTTTATTATTTATCTTTTTTTTTATTTTTAAATTCTGCAATCCTCCCAGTTAAATCTTCAAGTGACCTTGCAGCATGGGCTTTGAGAACTAATGGGGCTTTAGAATTAAGAACTAAAACAAATTCAAATTTAAAAACATACTTTCAGAAGGCTAATAAAATATATGGCGATAGATTCTGGGTTGATTTCCCAGGAGAATTAAATAATCCCAGAACAATTAAAGGTAATGGTCCAATAAAAGAAATTAGATTAGGTAAACCAAAGGAGGGAAAAACAAGACTAGTAATTGAATTTAAGGAGGAAACTTATTTAAAACCTTTAACTTGGCGAATGGTTGGCTTGGATCAAAATAGTTGGAAAATTAAACTTTTTAACCCAAAATATCCATTTAAGGAGATTAGAGAAGGTTTAGTTGAAAAGAGAAGAAGGAATATTCAAGCAAATAAAAACTCAACTTATAAGAAGAAAAAAGACTATGGTTATTTGAAATTACCTGAAGTAAAACAAAACAAATTTTTGGTTGTTATTGATCCAGGACATGGAGGGCCTGATCCAGGAGCAATAGGCATTGGTGGTATTAGGGAAACTGATGTTGTATTAGAGGTTTCCAAAATAGTTAAAAATTTATTGTCTGAAAAAGGTGTCAAAGTAAGGTTAACTAGAAAAACAGAAGTTGATTTGGATTTAAGTCCACGAGCTAACTTTGCTAACAATATTGATGCAGATATCTTTGTAAGTATTCATGCAAATGCATCAAGAGGAAAAAGAAGGGATATTAATGGGTTGGAAACTTTTTACTATAGAGGTTGGAGAGGTAGATTACTCGCCAAAAGAATTCAAAAACAAATTATGAAAGTTTCACCCGGTAGTCCTGACCGAGGAGTTAAACAAGGCAGGTTTTACGTAATTAAAAATACAAGGATGCCTGCAGTTCTGGTAGAAATTGGATTTTTAACAGGAAGATTAGACGCAAGAAGATTAGAAAAAACAACTCATCGTAAAAGATTAGCTTATGCTATTGCAAAAGGCATCCTTGAATATTTATATAAAGTAGGGTGAAACTTAAAATAGGTATATTTGATAGTGGAATAGGTGGTTTTACTATCCTTAATTCTTTACTAAAAACACGAAAAGATGTTGAAGTTTTTTATTTGGCAGATACACAAAAAATCCCTTTTGGGAATAAAAAATTTGGAGAAATCAGATTAATTGCAAAAGAGATTTGCACCTTTTTTGAAAATAAGAATTTGGATGCCCTTTTAATAGCTTGTAATACTACAAATGCATGTGCACTTGATATCCTAGAAAAAAACTTAAGAATCCCATGCTTTGATCTTATAAATTCAGTATCAGAAATAGTTAATAAAAAAATGATAGGTATCTTAGCAACACAAACAACAGTTAAATCTTCTTATTACATAAATGCTATAAGTTCTAAAAAGGAAAATATAAAAATATTTCAAAAAGAATGTCCAGAATTTGTATCAGAAATTGAGAAAGAAAAGCTTGATTTTATTAAGCTAGACAAACTGACGGATTTATATTTAAAACCATTATTAAATAAAAATATTGAAGAATTAATACTTGGATGTAGTCATTACCCTCTTATTTATGACTTTTTAAGAAAAAAAATAGATTCAAATATAAAAGTCATTGATCCATCAAAAGCATTAATAAAAAAATTCAATGAAACTTTTGCGATTCCAGAAACTTACCGCTACGAAAGTCTTTCATTCGAAAATATAAAATTCTATGTCACTTCAAATAAAGATGATTTTTCCAAAAAAGTAAAATTATGGCTTGGAATTAATAAAGAAATTAGGTTGGTTAACCTCCGAAGTAATGTTTGATTCCTTAATATATAAATGAGGATAATCATGAATACAGTAACAGAGCTACTACAACCAGTCGAAAATGATCTTGATGATCTCATTCTTGAACTGAAAAATTTAATAGGAGCTGGTCATCCAATTCTTCAAGCTGCAGCAGAACATCTTTTTAGTGCTGGGGGTAAAAGATTGAGGCCGGGCATAGTTTTATTAATTTCTAAAGCAATATCATCTGACTTTAATTTAACAAACAAACACAAAAGGCTTGCTGAAATAACTGAAATGATTCATACAGCATCATTAGTACATGATGATGTTGTTGATGAAGCTTCTACACGAAGAGGAGTAGATACAGTACATAGCAGATTCAATACCAGAGTAGCTGTTTTAGCAGGTGATTTTTTATTCGCTCAAGCTAGTTGGCACTTGGCAAATCTTGATAATGTAAATGTAGTTAAATTACTTAGTAGAGTAATAATGGATTTAGCAGAAGGTGAAATCAAACAAAATTTAAATAGATTTGATTCGGCTCAATCTTTTTCCAAATACATCAATAAAAGCTATTGTAAAACGGCATCATTAATAGCAAACAGTTGCAAAGCAGCTGGAGTTTTGAGTGGTCTTGCTGATGAAAAATTAACCTCGTTGTACGATTTTGGCAAAAATATTGGTTTAGCTTTCCAAGTTGTAGATGACATACTTGATTTTACTGGAAACGATAAACAACTTGGAAAACCTGCTGTGAGTGATCTTGCTAGTGGTTATCTCACCGCGCCAGTTTTATATGCTTTAGAAGAAAATAAGAAATTGTCTGTTCTTATAAACAGAGAACTTTCTGAAAAAGATGATTTAGATGATGCTCTTAATATTATTATGGATTCTAAAGCTATTGAAAGTTCTAGAAAACTAGCTGAAGATTTTGCAATGCTCTCTAAAGAGGCTTTAGTCTGGTTGCCAGACTCAGAGTACAAGAGAGCATTACTGGCACTTCCGGAATTTGTTCTCAGTCGTATTTACTAGATTTTTTAAAAATAAATTTTTCAGCTAAATTAATATTAAAATTTTTGAAAAATATAAATTTTTCTACTAAATTTTATTAAATATATAATTATTTAATGTCATTAGATAAAAAACATTCAATCAATAACATACTCGAAGAAAAGAGAATTTTCCCCCCATCAAAAAAATTTGCAGAAAACTCAAATATTAGCTCTAAAGAAGAATTACTAAGTCTTAAAAAAAAAGCATCAGATAATCCAACTCAATTTTGGGAATCTTTCGCAAAATCTGAACTAGATTGGTTTGAACCATTTCAAACCGTATTAGATAGCGATAATGCACCATTTTTTAAGTGGTTTAAAGAAGGAAAACTTAATATTACATATAACTGTCTAGATAGACACATTAGTAGAGGACTTGGAGGAAAAACTGCACTGATATGGGAAGGTGAACCTGGAGATAGCAAAAAATACACTTATGAAGAACTTCTAAAAGAGGTATGTAAAGCTTCTAATGCATTAAAAAATATTGGAGTAAAAAAAGGAGATTTGGTATGTATCTATATGCCAATGATTCCTGAGGCAATGATTGCTATGTTGGCTTGTGCAAGAATTGGGGCGCCTCATTCTGTTGTCTTTGGAGGATTTTCTTCAGAAGCTTTAAAAGATAGATTAATTGATGGAAATGCCAGATTCGTTATTACTGCAGATGGTGGTTTTAGAAAAGATAAGGTGATTGAGCTTAAGCAAGCAGTTGATGCGGCAATTGAAAGTGGGGCAAATAAAGTTGTTGAAAAAGTAATTGTTGTTCAAAGAACTAAAAAAAATATTTCTATGTTTTATGAAAGAGATTTTTGGTGGCACGAATTATTAAAAGATCAAAAAGACGAGTGCAAACCTGAAATAATGAATAGCGAAGATAGACTTTTTATTCTTTATACTTCAGGCTCAACTGGAAAACCTAAAGGCGTTGTTCACACTACAGGGGGTTATAATCTCTGGTCCCATTTGACTTTTAAATGGATTTTTGATTTAAAAGATGACGATATTTACTGGTGTACTGCTGATGTTGGCTGGATTACTGGCCATAGTTATATAGTATATGGACCCTTATCTAATGGCGCTACAACCTTAATGTTTGAAGGAGTACCAAGGCCCTCTAATTTGGGAGCTTTTTGGGAAATTGTTCAGAAATATAAGGTTTCCATTTTTTATACTGCACCAACTGCGATAAGAGCATTTATGAAGTCTGGGCATGAAATTCCTGATAAATATAATCTGAATAGTCTAAGACTTTTGGGTACTGTTGGAGAACCAATCAATCCTGAAGCATGGATGTGGTACAAAGATGTTATTGGTAAAAATAAATGTCCTATAGTGGATACTTGGTGGCAAACTGAGACTGGAGGAGTAATGATAAGTCCCTTGCCAGGAGTAGTTGCAACAAAGCCAGGTTCTGCTACTTACCCATTACCTGGAATTGAAGTTGAAGTTGTTGATAAGAATGGACATAAGGTAATGGAGAATGAGGGCGGTTATTTAATTATTAAGAAGCCTTGGCCAGGAATGATGAGAACAATTCATGGGAACTCGCAGAGATACTTGGAGAGTTATTGGGAATATATTTCTTTTAAAGGAGAAAAGAATGTTTATTTCGCTGGAGATGGAGCACGAATTGACGAAGATGGATACATATGGATTATGGGGAGAGTCGATGATGTTATAAGTGTCTCAGGACATCGTTTAGGAACAATGGAAATTGAATCTGCTTTGGTAAGTCATAAATCAGTTGCTGAAGCTGCTGTTGTGGGAAGAAGAGATGACCTAAAAGGTGAAGTTGTAGTTGCTTTTGTATCTTTAGAAAAAGATGTGAACAGTTCTTTAGAATTAGTAGAGGACTTAAAGAAACATGTAGTTAATGAAATTGGAATTATCGCAAAGCCCGAAAGAATTATAATCTCTGATTCACTTCCCAAAACACGAAGTGGAAAAATTATGCGGAGAATTTTGAGATCTTTGGCTGCCGGAGAAAAAATTAGTGGCGATATAAGTACTCTTGAAGATAGTTCTGTTTTGGAGAAGTTGAAAAAAACATCTTAATCAGTTTCATCAATTAAACTACAAATTTTTTTTATAGTCTTTCTTTTAGAATCATCATCAGCCCAGTCTCCCAAAAAATTTTCCCTTAATCCTGCACTAGCAATTGTGGTGTGTGTCCCCTTTAACATTATACCTTTTGAAAAATCTTCTTTTCGTGCTTTAAGACAAGATAATAATTTGTCTGTTTGATCTAATTCGTCTGAGTTGAATTTTATTAGGAAGTTATTTTTTTGATTATAAGTTTTTTCAATAATTCGCAAAGTTCTCTCAGGACTGGGGCTGAATTCACTATTAAACTCCAATTTTTGAGCAATTTGTCTTAATAATGGAATTGATTTGTTAGCACTGAAGTTATTGAAACTAATTGATATAAATTTTTCGCAATTTCTTCCTCCATCAGGAGAAATTAAGTGAAGTTTACAGCCCAAGCTATGACCAATTCTTATTGAAGGAATTGATCCTCCTATCCTTTTAGATAAGGATATTCGACAATTTTTAAAATCCTTCCAAGCTTTAATAGCAAGTTGTTGGTGATCAAATTGTGGTGTGTACTTAAATGCATGCACTGCATAGTTTTTATTAATTAAGCTCTCTATGAATCTTCTATAAGTTAAATCAGGTTTAGAAGCTAGATAACTGCCACCGATAAATTCCACAACTTTTTTAGGATTTGAAGGCCAGTAACAAAAATTGTTAAATTGATATTTTGTAAAAGGCATTTTAGTGAATTTATTTCTAAATCTAAAAGGGTTTTAAAACCTATTTTTATCAAATTTGTTTAATTAATATTAATTTAAAAGAAATTTTTGGTATTTGCGTCAAGATAAATAAAAGTGTTTTCAAATAATTGGAACTATTTAACAAAAAAGAATTGAATCAATTGGATTTTCTTCAGGACCAAATTATTAGTAACCCCTCTGAAAAAAGTGTTACTAATCAAGATAAAAAAATTGAAAAAATTTTAATTCTTGATACTGAAACAACAGGTTTAGATGAAAATAAAGATGAAGTGATAGAGATAGGTTGTATTTTGTTTGATGTATCTTTTAAATGTGTACTTTCGCAGGTTTCATTTTTATTACCGGTAAATAATAATGAAGCCGAATATGTTAATGGTATATCTGCAGAAGTAACTAATATCTCACAACCTTGGGAAGATGGATTGAATTTCTTTTTAAAACTTGTTGATTGTTCGGATTTCATTGTCGCGCACAATGTAGAGTTTGATAAGAAATGGTTTGGGAAAGGAAGATTACCTAAACTTAATAAAAAATGGATATGTAGTTTAGAAGATATTAATTGGTCTTTTCAAAAATCACTTAAAAATAGACCCTCAGTAACTGATTTAGCTTTATCTTTTTCAATACCAGTTTGGAATTTACATAGAGCTTTATCTGATTGCTTTTACATATCTGAGGTCTTCAAAAAATGTGATAATTTAGAGGAACTTCTACTTAAAGCTACCGAACCGAGGTTTTTATACAAGGCACTAATTAGTTACGATGATAGGTCTTTAGCTAAAAATGCTGGGTTCAGATGGAATAGTCCTGTGCAAGGTGCTTGGTCAAGAAAATTAACTACTGATGAGGCAAAAAATCTTGATTTTAGAGTAGAGATTTTAAATTAATATTCAATAAATTTTTGACTCAGAAAATATCTAGTGCATCTTACAGGGCATCCATTTATTGCCCATTTTATGTGCTCCAATACATCCGTATTTCAAGGCAGCCTTTTCAGCTTCTTGTTTAGTGTTAAATAGATCTGACATCATATTTTCTTTGCTTGAATTGGAAATTTGTTTGTAATTATGATGATTGTTTTGAGAATTAGGTGAATACTCCCATATCCCCATAGTCGTTACACCGGCTGAGATAATTCCCATCCCTACTACTGATAAATTAACTATTCCCATTGCTACTGCTCCAAAAGAAAATACTCCCATTGGGACTATTCCAATACTTATTACTCCCATTGGCACTATTCCTATTGAAACTATACCTAGTGGTGCTATTCCAAAGGCAATTTTTTTTGGTTTTGTACCGCAATGCTGATTCTCTTTATTTTTATTAATTTCCAATAGTTTTTCTAAATGTTAAATTAAAATTGTCTCACAGAACAACCAATCAAAGATTAATTTCTACTTGAATTAAAAATTTTGAATTATTTTCTAGAACTTTGAATAACCTAAAAAATCTTAGAGGAACAGTCGACCTATTGCCTGATCAATTAATAAAGTGGCAAAACGTTGAGAAAATTCTATTAGAGCAGCTTGCAAGAGCATCCATCAAAGAAATAAGAACACCAATATTGGAAATGACCGAATTATTTATAAGAGGAATTGGTGAAGGAACAGATGTTGTTAGTAAGGAAATGTATACTTTTCTTGATAGGGGGGGGAGATCCTGCACTCTTAGGCCTGAAGGAACCGCTTCAGTTGCAAGAGCGTTAATTCAAAATGGTATGTCGTCTAACCCACTCCAGAAACTTTGGTACATGGGCCCTATGTTTAGATATGAAAGACCTCAAGCAGGCAGGCAAAGACAGTTTCATCAGTTAGGTGTTGAGTTTATAGGATACGATTCAGTTAGAAGTGATGTTGAAATTATTGCTTTAGCTTGGGATGTCTTGAGTAAATTAGGAATAAAAGAACTTAATCTTGAAATAAATACATTGGGTGATGTAAGTGATAGATTGAATTTTCAGGAATCCTTTTTAAAATGGCTAGAAGTAAATAAAAATTCTCTAGATTTAGATTCTCAGAATAGGATTACTAAAAATCCCTTAAGGATTTTGGACTCTAAAGATATTCAAACAAAAAAAATTCTTGAAAATGCTCCAAGATTATTCAATTTTTTGTCTGAAAAAAGTCATAAAAGGTATTCAGACTTTAAAAAACAATTAGAGGTTTTAAAAATACCTTACGTGGAAAATTTTAATCTAGTGAGAGGTTTAGATTATTACACTCATACAGCCTTTGAAATTACTAGTGGCGCTCTAGGCTCCCAAGCTACAGTATGCGGAGGAGGAAGATACGACAATTTAATAAAACAAATGGGAGGGCCAAATACCCCAGCAATTGGATTCGCTATTGGTTTAGAAAGATTAATTTTGCTAGCGGGAAAAGAGCTCGAAGTCCAAAGAAATACTGATATTTATATTATTAATCAGGGACTCATTGCTGAACCATTAGCTATGGATCTATCAAGGAAATTAAGAAATTATGATTTGTTAGTTGAGTTAGATTTAAGTGGATCTTCATTTTCTAAACAATTTAAAAAGGCTAATAAACTAAAATCTAAAAGTATTATTGTTATTGGTGATGATGAGGCGACTAAAAGGGAATTTATTATAAGGCTCTTTGATCAATCAGGTAATAGAAATAAAGAAGAGGTTATTTCTTTAGAGAATGATTTTGAATTAGAAAAGTGGATAAATAATAACTTACTTGCAAAGTGATGCTCTTAAAGTTAGTAATTATTCTTCTTTTTATATTTATTTTTTTTAATTTGAGGAATTTTCTTAAATTAAATAGAAAGCAAAAAGTTTTTAAGGCTAAAAAATTAACAACTTTCAATAAGAAGAATCTTGATAATTGGATGAATTTAACTAAAAAAGAAAGATATAACTTATCAAAAAAAGATTCTGTAAACTATATGGATAGAAGAAAACTTTTATTAGATGAAATTAGAAATGAATATAAAAAAATATCTAGAGAAAATTCTGAGGAGAACATTAAGAAAAAATAATTATGGAAAATTTCTGGACTTCTAATAAATCCATAAATGGATTGAGACATTTTGTTTTAGTAAATGAGAATAAAGAAAAAGGAAATATTACTTTTTTAATGGTTTCTGTAGTTGATTCTGAAATAAATTTAGAAACTACTTACGAAGAATTAATAAATAGTGGAAATTGGCATAAAGGTTGGATCAATCTTCCAAAGATTCAATCGATAACTCGAGAATATGTTGACTATAAATCCCTAAAAAAAGGAGAAAGTATCGATGAGATATTTATTAATGAAGATTCTTTATTTAATATTTCTTAATTTTAAATAAATCTTTTAAATCTCCTTTATAAATAATGGGTTTTTTGTTACTTAATAATTATTTAAAAGTTTTACCCCTTTCAAAAAATTAAAAATAACGTTATCAAGGATTAATAATATTACTTAATTCAATGTTAGGGGATATATGGAGCTCATCTGAGTTGTCCGCGGAACAGCTAGGAATAAATGAAATTAAGCTTTCTTTTTTACGTGAAAATGGAATACTTAAGCCTGGGATTCATTGGAAAAGCTCTCCACTCGGTCAGAAAAAACCTTGGAATCCAAAAGCTCTTTATAATGTAAAAATGTGCAGAAAAATAATTAATAAACTTTATTTTGAAGAAAACTATAATATTGCTGCCTAAGATTAATATATTTTTTTTGATTGATTTGGAAAAATATATAAAATCTCTATTCGATTAGATTTTCATCCTTACACTCAATTAGAGTGTTCTGCAAAGTTGGATACAAGTTGATCATATTTATATATTGTTTTGATTTTCGGTATGATTTTGCAGCCTTTTTGTAATGAACTTCCGATTTCATTTCTAGTGAAAATTTTCTAGAAGACTCTTGAAAAGTAGTCATAATATTAGATGTCTTATCCCATATTTAATAATTGTTTAGGAATCAGGCAATAAAAATAATGGTTTAATGAAACAAAAAATCGTTTAATGTCAGCAAAATGAAATTTATTAAAATTATTGAAATTGAAAAATGTTGGTTTATTTTATTAAACTTTTATCTCTGAGAGTAATATTTCTTCATTAAATCTACCTTCTTTGCTCTTGGATTTCCTCATGAAGATTTTTTGTTTAGTGATAGCTAGGATTACTAACCTTTACAATTTTGTTATGAATTCAACTGTTTGGTGAAATATAAAGTATTCTCAAAACGTTTAAGCTAATCAATTCCTAAATGCAAACCTATGGTAATCCAGATACCACCTATGGATGGTGGGCTGGTAATTCAGGTGTAGCAAATCGCTCAGGAAAATTCATTGCTGCTCATGTAGCTCATGCAGGATTAATCGTTTTCTGGGCCGGTGCTTTCACCCTTTTCGAACTTTCACGATTTGACCCAAGTGTTCCAATGGGACACCAACCTCTTATCGCACTTCCTCATTTGGCGACCCTAGGAATTGGGTTTGATGCTGATGGAGTAATGATGGGAGATACAAAGCCTGTCCTCGCGATAGCAATTGTTCACTTAGTTTCCTCTATGGTCTTAGCAGCTGGAGGACTTTTACATTCTCTTCTTCTTCCCGGAAATTTAGAAGATTCTGAAGTCGCAAGAGCAAGAAAATTCAATATCGAATGGGATAATCCTGATAAATTGACATTTATTCTTGGTCACCATTTAATTATTCTTGGATTTGCAGTTATTCTTCTTGTTGAATGGGCTCGAGTTCACGGGGTTTATGACCCAGCAATTGGAGCAGTAAGGCAAGTTGAGTATGATTTAAATCTAGCCGAGATTTGGAATCACCAGACAGATTTCCTTCTGATTGATGATTTAGAGGATGTGATGGGAGGCCATGCTTTCTTAGCATTTGTTTTAATAACAGGAGGCTCCTGGCATATTGCAACCAAGCAAGTTGGTGAATATACCAAATTCAAAGGTAAGGGTCTTTTATCAGCAGAAGCGGTACTTTCATGGTCCTTGGCAGGTATAGGTTGGATGGCAATTATTGCTGCTTTCTGGAGTGCATCTAATACAACTGTTTATCCAGTTGAGTTTTTTGGTGAACCACTTGAATTAAAGTTTAGTATTTCTCCTTATTGGGTTGATACCGTTGACCTCCCTGATGGTACTTATACCTCAAGAGCTTGGTTAGCTAATGTTCACTACTACTTTGGATTTTTCTTTATTCAAGGTCACCTATGGCACGCTTTAAGAGCTTTAGGCTTTGACTTTAAGAGAGTTACAAATGCTATTAGTAATATTGATAGCGCAACAGTTACACTTAAGGATTAATTCCTAAATTTCTTTATTAATATCAAAAGGCTCCTCTAACCGGAGCCTTTTTTATTTGAAAAATTTTGTTTATTAATTTAGATTTATTAGTATATGTTATTGAAGTCATTGAATATTATTTCTCTACAGGATAAAAATATTTTTTCAAATTCTATATATATAAGTTTTTTGGGATTTTTAATTATAATTTTTTTCTTGATTTTTGGGAGGAGATTAAAACTGGCTGTTCAGCTTGAGAGATTTGGACTGCCAATAGCAGTAATATCAGGAATTTTAGGCATATCTATAGGTCCATTTGGAGCGATACACTTCTTGCCCAAAGAAACAATTAATGTTTGGAGTAATTTTCCTACTCCTCTTTTATCATTAGTCTTCGCAACTTTAATGATGGGCAGACCTATCCCAAATATAAGTGGTTTAGTTAAACCTATTTTTAATCAATTTTTACTTGCTCTTTCCCTAGGTTTCGGACAATTTTTTGTTGGTGGTTTAGTTGTTAAATATTTTTTGCCCCCAACTATGGATACTAATCCTCTAATGGGATGTTTGATCGAGGTTGGTTTTGAGGGGGGGCATGGAGCGGCATCAATCATCGGAGAGAGTTTTAATAGATTAGGTTTCCCAAATGGTTTAGATCTCGGTCTGGCTATGGCAACAATGGGTCTTTTATCATCTTCGTTATTGGGCAGCATTTTTATTTTCCTTGGAAGGACTTTTGGTATTTCAGATACAGAGGAAATTTCCGAAAAAAAAGATAATCAAAAAGAAAATACAAAGATAGGAATTTTTGCGGATTTAAGAATTTTGATAATAAATCTTGGATTCTCTGGTTTGGCAATTTCTTTTGGTGTTTTATTACTTAAATTTTTAAAATATATCTCAAATCCGCTTGGTGACTTTTCTAGAGAAATTATTTTTTCGCTTCCAGTATTCCCCTTTATTCTAATAGGTTCGCTCCTTATTAGATATATTTTAGAGAAAACCAAAAATACAGAATTTATTTCAAATATTTTGCAAAGAGAGATTGGGATTTTATCTACTGATCTATTGATTTTTTCGGCTATGGCAAGCTTAGATATTTCTATTGTTTTTGAAAATTGGAAAATAATCTTAGTTTTTACTATTTTTGGGTTACTTTGGAATTTAATTTGTATTGCTTATTTTGCATACTTTATATTTGATGATTACTGGTTTGAAAAAAGTTTGATAGAGTTTGGAAACTCTACAGGTGTAGTTGCTTCAGGATTACTTCTCTTAAGGCTTGCAGATCCCAAAAATATTTCTAGAACTCTTCCAATTTTTACATCAAAACAGCTATTCGCACAATTAGTTCTATCTGGGGGATTTTTCACAGTTTTGGCACCTTTGATGATTGCAAAAATTGGAATAGATTATTGGACAGAAATTTGTGCTGTAATTACATTTATAATTCTTCTTATTGCATATATTTTTAATAAAGGAGAATTGAAAAAATCTCTTTAATAACTCTAGAATATTCTTATAATAATTTTTTATTTTTTTAAATGTCATTTGCTTCCTACGATATTCCGCCTCAAGAAAATAAAGGGAAGTGGTTTAGGAGTCATTTACTTGGGAGGGAAATCGAACTCGGTGAATTATATAGTCTTGGGTCAAATGATTTGGACTTGCTTATGGCTGAGACTGCTGAAATAAGAAGCGACCTTGATTTTAAAGAAAAGAATATTGGTAAATTTAGAACTGCAGGATATTTTTTGGAGTTAGCACGGATAATTGAGAAAAGGAAGTTATTAGAAAGCTAATTTGAAGGAAAATAATTCTTTCTAGAATTTGGTTCCCATAATTCGTACTTATACATTAAGGATTTAAATTTTCCATTATTTTCAAAAGAATCCAGCCAGTTTTTTATTGAGGGTTCGAAATAATCTGTCCTTTTTTGACTTTCACAAGCGATTCTAAATTGTCTTATAAAAGGCCAAATAGACCAATCAGCGATTGTGGGGCTATCTCCAAAAAAATATTTGTTTTCTACAAGTAGTTCGTTACACCTCTTGATGAATTTAATCGCATTTGTGAAATGAAATTCTTCATTATTATCGTGATATCTTGTCGAATATTTAAATCGATCTAAGTGATATTTGAATTCATTATCGTTTTCATTAATTATTTCAAAAATATCTTTCTTTTTATTATCAGGTAAATAAATTAATTTAATGTTTCCTCTTTTTGATTCTGAGAGTGCCCATAGGATTATTTCAAGACTTTCTTCAATAACTTCACTATCTTTTTTAATAAGTATTGGAACGGTTTTTGTCTTTGATTTATTAAGAAAATCAAGAGGTTTATTTTTTAAATCAATTTCTCTTATCTCTACTTTTATTTCACAAATTAATAGAGCCCATCGAGCACGAATTGCATATGGACATCTTCGAAATGAATATAAAATATCGTTTTTCATTTTGTAAAAACTTTTAATTTCTCTGATTCTTTTAGTATTATCTAAATAGGAACAGTATCAATTTTACAACGCAAATGTCAGGATATGTTTACCTTATTAGAGTGGGAGACCTATATAGAATTGGCAAAACGTATAATCTTGAGAAGAAAATTAAGAAATTAAAACCAGATGAATTATTAACATCAATTATGACAAAGGAGCCAGAAACTCTTGAAGCAAGATTACTAAGAAAATATAAGTCCGAAAGAATTCCTGAAACAGGTTATTTAAAGCTTTCTAAAAGACAAATTAGAGAATGCAAAAAGCAATTTGAATTAAAGGGAAGCTTACCTCACACTTTAGATGCTGAAGTTTCCATTACTCTATTTGCATCTTTTTTATTGTTTTCATTAAGTTTCTTTATTTTTAATTATTTAAATTTTGGATTTGCAAAAGTTATATCATATTCTTTTGGAATGGCCTCTCTTCCAATGGTTGTATTATTTATTACAGGTAGTTTTGGGGGATACTTTTCTGAAGATTTATCTCTTTTTTCATTGTTAACTAATCGAATAAAAGGTTTATTTATTGCAATTGCAATGCTCTCAATGGCTTACTTAATTTTCAAATTAGGTTAAATTTCATAATTACAATTTAAGGCTATTTCAAATGGTACTGATTGGGTAGGCAACTTCAGAATCGTTGAGCATATTTCAGCAATATCTTCAGGCTGTGTCATGCTTGATTTGTCTAGGGAAGAGATGTTTTGGGCCATTTCTGTATTAACCCAACTTGGGCAAATTGCCGAAATCCTTATATTTTTATCCCAACCTTTATTTCTCATTGTTTGGCATAATCCCATCAAAGCAAACTTTGAAGAAGAATAAGCTGCTAAATCCCCTTTAGATCTTTTCCCACTCATTGAAACTAAAACAATAATTCTTCCTCTCCCTGAGGTACATAAATGATCCCAAGAAAGCCTACATAAATTCCAAATTGCCAAAAAGTTGATATTTAGTGTATTTAAAATATCTTCTTCATCACCATCTTTGAATAAAAAAGGAACTTTAGATAATACTCCAGAACAATTTATTATTGAATCAAATCCTCCAAATTCATTTAATGTATTTTTTATCCAATTTTCGGCAGTAATTTTTTTCAATGCATCATATTGGTTGACTAAAATTCTTCCTTTTGGCCATTTATGTGGATCAATAATACTTCCTTTTAATGCTTCTAAATCTCTTATCCCGACACTAATTCTATTTCCTTCTTTTAATTCTTTATGTGCAATATTTAGTCCAATACCTCTATTGGCTCCACTTATTAGTATGGTTCTCATTTTTAAACTATATATTTGGAAATATTATCCTAAGTAACATTTTAAATTCTCTACCATGCATAATCATAAGACCTTTCTTTACACTCCATGGAGCCTTTATAAACATTATCCACATCGCATATACAATCTCTCTTAGGGAAAGGGTATCAGTTAGAAAACCATACCATTGATTTTTAGGTAGTTGGAAAAAACTGCCAAAAAATTCTCTCAATAGTTTTTCATCAAACCTCATGAGTTTTTCTAATCCAAATTGGTAAAGTGATTTCTTTCTAATTAATTCTTTTGACCATAAAGTTTCCCAACCTTTTCTAGCAATTTGGTAGGTACTAAGATTTTTGTTTTTAATTGCTTCTGAAACTGCTTTTGCGACAAGTGGAGCTCTTCTTAAAACATTTCCTATTAAATATCCGGATGCAGGATGTACCATTGAAGCAGCACCACCATATCCGAGTATTTGTTGTTTGAAATCTGGTATTGGCATATTCATTGGTAAAAACAAACCCAGCTCTTCGTGTTGCATGCTTGTGATTGATATATCTCTATAAGAGAGCCTCTTCTCTAGTCTCTCTTTTAAATTTTCCATTGTTAGAGGATTTACCAAACCAAGAGATGTCTCTTCAAGAAAATATTTCCCATTTCCCATATCCATGGCATAAAGAAAAGTGGGCGGTTCTTTTCTTTGCTCTTCATTAAGATGGTCATTTCTATAGTCCATTAATACAAACTGCCCTTTTTTCAGTGGAGGTTTACTAAAATTACCCACTATCCCATAACAAGTTTGTACAGCTAAAGGACCACACGATTTTAATTTAAGAAAAACAGGATCATATCCTGTCGCATCTACTACTAATCTTGCAGAATAAGTCTCGCCATCTTTCGTGGTTACTGTACTTTTATATTTTTCATAATTTATTTTGCTTGCAAAGCCTTGATGCCATTTAATAAAAGACTTGTTACATTCATTAAACCAAAAATTGTGGAGTTTCTTCTTATCAAATAGTCCATAATCTAGTGAATGTTCTGTGGCTTTATTCTCGTCGTCCTGTTCTTCTAAAGCGCCATGACCAAAAAAACTTACAGTATTCTTCCATCTATATTCAAGTAAATCCTGAAGCCCGAGTTGATCAACTTCTTTCCCCCAAATGCCATATGTGTTTGGCCAAGGTTCATCTGGTCCATTTGGAGAAAGCACTTCAACATCTAATTTTTCCTTCCCTAAAGCTGATGCAATTGCCATACCTGCAGGCCCTGCACCCAAAACAAGAACATCTGGCATGTTTCCTTTTGACATTAAATATAAATCTTATGATTAAGGAAATTTACGGAACAAAATATTACTTCTTCGTTTAGGATTATATAGTTCATCCAATACTTGTAATGAGAGTAGATTAATAATAATCAAATTACTCAATTACTAGTGACTAAGTTTTCAGTGTTTTAACAATAATTTATAAGATTACAAAACAAAAAAACTTTATTTATTTTTTTTATTATAAAAAAATATAGCAAGTTAAATGATTAAAAATAAAAATATTTTAATTACTGGAGGTAATTCGGGCATAGGGCTTTTTGCCACCATTAATTTACTAAAGACGAAAAATAATTTATACGTTGTAATAAAATCTGAATTAAGAAAGAATGAATTTCTTAAAACAATTGAGAAATATTTTGATAAAAATTACTTCAGTAAATATTTAAATATTATTGAAAATTGTGATCTTTCTGATCTAGAGAACATTAAAAAAATTAAAGATTACTTTATTACTAAAAAGATATTTTTAGATGTAGTTGTTTTAAATGCAGGATTACAATATACAGGCTCTTTTTACCCTAAAGTATCAAAACAATGCATAGAACTAACTTTTGCAGTAAATCATCTTGCACATTTTTACTTGGTGAATATCCTAAAAGATTTTGTAAGAGATAAAGAAGAATCTAGAATCATTATTACATCATCAGATGTTCACGACCCCAAAAGTTCAGGTGGCAATGTAGGAAAGAAAGCGGGACTTAACAAACTAGTTGATTTTAGAAAAAAAGTAACTGGGCAATTTTTAAATTTTAATGCTGATGAAGCTTATAAAAATAGTAAGTTATGTAATATTTTGTTTGCTAAAGAACTTGAAAAAAAATTAAAAATTTCCTCCAGTAAAATTTCTGTAATTACTTGGGCTCCTGGTCTAGTAATACCAAATGATGATTCCGGTTTTTTTAGATATAGTAAACGTTTTAATCTCTTTGGATATTTAATTTTTTCTAAAGCTGCAAAAAATATTTTAGGAATTTCTGAAAGTATTGAAAATGCTGGTAAAATACTTTCTGAAATTGTTTTCGATTCAAATTTTAATAATATTAGTTACGTTCATTTAAGTAATAAACTTATATCTTTTAAAAAACATAAATTAGTTGAAAGTGAGGTTAGTGATGAGGCAAATAATTCTGAGTTGGCTTCAAAACTCTGGATTTTAAGTGAAGAGATTTGTAGATCATTTGGCTTTGTTACTTTCAATATTTAAGGTTTGTGTTGGGAATGCAAACTCTATATTATTAACCGCAAATTCCTCAATAATTCTTAAATTTATAGATTGTTGAGCTTCCATTGCAGCGAGATAATTATTTGTTGGGATGTAATAAACAAGTTCGAAATTAAGACTGAAGTCGCCGAAATCTGTGAAATGACATCTATCAAAAGACGCATCTTTTGTCTCTTCAACTATTTTTTCAATTATTATTGGAATCAATTTCATAAGTTTTGGAGAGGTTTCATAAACAACTCCTAATTTATGCACTAACCTCCTTTTTTCCATTTGTGCGTAATTTGAAATTATTCCATTTGTTAGGGCGCTGTTGCTCATTACTATTACTTCTCCATTAATACTTCTTATCCTTGAGGATCTTACTCCGACCCTCTCAACCATTCCGAGGACTCCATCAGATTTTATAAACTCACCTTTTTGAAAAGGTTTATCAAGCAAAATTGTTATATATTCAAAAAACTCCTGAACTGGATCTTTCAAAGCTAATCCTGCTCCAATACCTCCTGCACTTAGTAAAGCCCATATAGCAGTCATTTGAACACCTATATTTTGTAAGAAAAATATTGAACCAATAGTCCATGTTAATGCTTTTATCAATGGAGTTAGTGAAGATACCATTGAACTAATTGAGGAATCATTAATTTTCGAGGTCGATTCTGTTAAAGATCTTATTAAAACTTTGTTGAGAGCTTTTATGATGATTATTAATATAAATAATTTCAGAATATTCAATAAGACAGAGATGAAAGTTATTTCATCAGCAAAAAAATAGTCAATTGAAAAATAAAATGAAAGGAGTAAACCTATAGGTTTTATAACTCCAGAGATTACCTCAAAAATAAAATCATCGAAATTTGTTTTTGTTCTTTTGGAAATCTTTTTAAAAAATATTTTTGAAAGTTTAGAAATTATTATCGACAATAAAGTTCCAATAAAAAAAATAGATATTGCTAGAAGGAAGTTTTCAGTAACTAATTTCATATTCAAATAAACCATAAAATTTATCTCTAATAAAATTTTAAATTATCTCTCAACAACAAACCAGTATTTATTTTTCTTTAACTCATAATTATATTTCTAATTTCTTTAAATTCTTTTCTATCCGCAGTTTTGCATAATTCAAAAATTATTGATTCAGTTGTTGTTAAGATCGCCCCACTCTTAGTCATTCTTTGTAATCCTATTTCATGATCTACCCTATTTCGACTCCCCATGGCATCTGATATGAGAATAACTTCAAATCCTTTTTGTAAACAATCTAAGACTGTTTGTTGAATACAAATATGCGTTTCGATCCCACAAACTATCAAATTACTTATTTTCTTATCTTTAAGTTCTTTTAAAAATTCTTCTAATTTAGCTAGACTAAATTCCATTTTTTCAAATTTTCTAAATCCATTTTTGGGCAATAATTCAGGTATCGTTGCACCCAATTTTAATGGGTTCTGTTCAGATAAAAAAATGTTTTCTTCTAAAATTTGGTAAGCATCTATTAGCTTTTTGATGTTTTTGGTTATTGAATCCTTTTTAAATATTGCTCTTATAATTTTTTCCTGAACATCTACGATTAGTAAAGCATTCACTTTTGGTGATAGTTTGTCAGAATATTTTTCATGCCCATTCATCATTTGTAATTAAAGATATATTCAACATAGTATTTTGAACAACTTTAGTAAACATTTTAAATCAAAAAGTTGTTTTACTCTCATCTAGAGTTATTATTGAGAATAGCTGTGGGTTAATTGTTGTCATTATCCTCTCAATACAATGTCATCACATCTCCTCTTGGAGACGGTTTACATAAAGATGGGAAGAGGTTAACTCCTCAAAGGCTTAAGGTTCTTAATTTATTTGAAAATATTGGTTCTGGAAAGCATCTTAGTGCTGAAGAGGTACATGAAAAGTTAGTTAAAACAAGCTCCAAAGTTTCACTAGCAACAATTTATAGAACTTTAAGACTTTTAGTACAAATGGGTTTGCTTCATGAATTAGAACTCAGTGAGGGCGGACACAGATATGAATTGCTTAGTAACGACACGCCGGACCATCATCATTTGATTTGTATTAGGTGTGGAAGAACAGAAGAATTCGAAAATGAAGAAGTTTTAGAAGCAGGCAAAGTTGCAGCAAAAGTTAATGGTTTTAAACTAATTGAATCCTCTTTAAATGTAAGAGCTATTTGTCCTAATTGCATGTAGCAGTTTTTAACTTAAAGTTCCTCCACAACTTGACCCTGCACCTGCAGTGCAAGCAAAACAATGTTCTTTTACAGCTACCCCGTAGTCAAAAGTAAATGATTCATCCAATAGATCAAAAAGTGTCTTTGGTCCTTTATTCTCTCGGAAATTTATCTGTTGGTTAAAGTCACAATCATAAATTTCTCCTAGCCAATTTACGCTAATTGTTTTTTTACACATTAGATTTTCTAAGTTTTTTTCATTAAAATTTTCTTTTAGTAATTTGTAATAAGTATTTAGTTTCCCTTCTCTTCTAAGAGATTCTTCATATCTATTTATTGGCATATTAGTTATTGTGTATAAATTATTAAAAACGATATTATATTTTTCGAATAGTATTTTCTTATAATCCTTCTCCAGTATTTCCTGAGAAGGAGGAAGAATTGGGTTTACAGGATTATAAACAAGATTTAATTGTAATCCATTTTCTTTCTTTCCATAGCCTAAATCATTAAGAATTTTTATGGCATTAATACTTTTTTCAAAAACCCCAAGACCCCTTTGAAACTCAACATTATTTTTTTCGTAACATGGTAGCGAAGCCGTAACTATCACTTTATTCTTTGCAAGAAATTGTGGAAGATCTTCATAACCTTCTTCAAAAAAAATTGTCAAATTACACCTGTCAATAATATCAACTTTTTTTGTGCTCAAACTATTTATAAGGTTTTTAAACTCTGGGTGAAGTTCTGGCGCACCACCAGTAATATCTAAAGTCTTGATTTTGTATTTTTCAATTATTTTTGGAATAAGAGATATGATTTCATTTGACATCTTTTCAGTCCTTAGTGGACTTGAATTGACATGACAATGCTTACAAGCCTGGTTGCATTTATAACCTATATTAATTTGCAAGGTTTCTATAGGTTCTTTATATATTGAGGGGAATTTTTCTTTCATATATATAATTTATAAATTTTCATTCGAAAATTAAAAAGTCAACTATTTTTTTTAAAGTTTGATCTCTTATTAGCAAGTTCAATGAACCAACTTATATATTCTTTGGGACCATTTTTAAAAACTATATCAAACTTTAAGTTGTCATAAATATCACTAATTCCTATTAAACCAGTTTTTTTTGTAGAAGGTCTCTCAACTTCACCAGAACTACTATCCACAAAAATGATTTTATTATCAATACCAAATTCATTACCTAATATTTGTATAAATTCTAGAAAAGACCTATCACTTCCTCCTCTTGAATAACTTTTCTCATCATTATTTTTTTTTGATGTTACTGTGTCTCCAACTCCCACTATTAAAGGCATATCATCTATATAAATAGATCTTTTGCATAAATCAATCTTATCTTTGAAAGATTTTGGCGAATTTCTAAAATTAAAATTAGTTCCAAAAGGAGCTCTGCCAGTTTTAATCTCAATAAATTTATTTAATAGAAATAAAACTCCAGAATCTTTAACTGCTCCTTTGATAAGTAATTGTATATCTGTTGATCCAATATCATCTTTTGAAGAGAGTTTAATTGTTTCTCTACCATTTTTTTTACCTAAATTTGGTGAAATATGAAGGAAAAATGAGTTTTTGAGGCCTTCGGATTCAGCTTTTAAGATGATTTCATTCATCATCTTTTCAAAACTTATTTGAATAAGTCTTCTTTTATCAGAATCTTTTTGTACTAAATCAAATAGACTATTAAAATTAATGGTTGGCGAGAAGCGTGTTTCACATATTGATTTTACTGCGTGAAAATTGATATCTTCTTGACTAAGTTCAGGAAAAATATTCTTAACTATGAAATTAAATTTTGGTCCTATTAAACTAGGTACTTTTGATAAAAAATTTAGTTCTTTTTCTGAGACTCCTTCAAAACTTATTTCACCGTTGGTGTCTTGATACTCTACTCCACAGGCAGCTAAACCTCTTAAATATAGCTCTTTGTTTTTAGGCTCAGTAGTGCTCCCTAAACTTCTTTCTATTATTCTATTAACTCCTCTTGGACCTTCATGTTCACCGCATGTTAATACAAAGAATTCCTCGGCAAATTTTTTTACTGCATAAATGTATTTTGATTCTAACTCTCTAGTCATTGGATCTTTAACTAAAGGGATACAAACTCCGTCAATGTCTTGAATAAATAAGATATTTTTAGAAGAAATTAATTGTTTTTGTACCTTTAAATTACTTGCTTTATATTCCATGTTTAAAACTATTTCTCTTTTATTAATTTCTTTTTTAAGAAATTATAAATTAAAAAATTCAATATTTACAATAAATAATTTGCTATGGTCAAAAATTGCCTTAATGTAGAAAAATGTTGTTAAGGATAAGAAATTAAAAAAATTATCAAGAATTTCCAAAAATGAAGAATAATTTCATAGAAAACATAAATGATGAAAAATATTTTTATTCATTGATTGAAGATATAGAGAACAGCAAAGTTGGATTCTACAGTGTTGGTTTATATCCTGCATCATTAGCATACAACTGTGCTATGCATGGAAAATCAAATAATATTCTCTTAGCTCCTAGGGAAGATAGAGATTTGTTAGGTGCTTTCTCAAATGATGTCCTTTCTGATATGGATAATGAAATTATTGAAAAAATTAAGACAATGGGACATTATTCTTCAGAGGGAAAAAGAAAGGCTTATGATCTTAAAAATCTTCTCTTGGAATGTGAGATAGTAATTCTTGCTTCAAACAGTAATCACATAAAAGATGATGTTAAACATGCTTTAGAACTCAGAAAAACTTTAAAAAGAGAAAATGTGGTTCTTGGCTGTCTCGTCGGATCTTTTTGCGTTGACAATAAAAGTAAAAACCCTTTTATTCTCTGTAATAAATATCCAAATTTAGCTTTTTTTACGGGATTTCATCGTCACGGAGCTTTGCGAAATCCTAATGATAGTTTTACTGCAAATTTCTGCCATCCTGATCCACTAACTGCATTAATAGGAGCTCGCATTTTGAATCAATTGTCCCCGAAAATTCAAGTTTCTCCTGGAGTTCATAATATTGAATGTCAATATATAAAATCAATAAAAAATATCTCATCCATATTTGCAGGTTTTGTAAATAACTTTCATTCCGATAAGCCAGGAATGCTGCCTAGCATTAACACGATTTTGTTAACTCAATGTTTAGATCAGGCCGCATCAGTATCATTAAAAGTTAGAAAAGAAAATAAATTAGAAAATAAATATCTTTCATTAAAAGAACTTGGTTATGGTGAAGAAATAATCAGTGCAAAGGAAATAATTAATGATAAATTTTGTGAAAAAGGAGATTATACTTTTTCACAATTAAATGCTGTTAAGGCTGATGTCTTAGGCAGTATGACTCTACCAACTGAAGGAAAACCAACACGGAATTTTCAAGCAGGACAAGTTTTATCAGATATGCTTTTGCAACTCAATAGATGTCCAAAAGATGTTTCAGAATTTGTAAATTGGTGTAATAAATACTCTCTCAGTCAAGGAGGTTTAGAAGGACTAAAATCTTTAAAATTTTGGCCAGACATTTATAAAGAATTCAAAATCAAAAATAATAATTGTTCAATGATTAATCTTATTTATTTATGTTTTAATGCTAATTCAGAAGAAAAAAAAGAAATTTATAAGGTTTTAATTAGTTCAGAAGAGATAACTAATTTTTGCCAAGAATCTGTTAAATCTGAATTATCTTTAGAACTAAATGAAAAATTAAAAGGAGAATATCTTTTTCATGATATTGAAAACCTTTACAAAGAATTGTTTATTAATAAAGAGAAAAATGATATTAAAAAAAATGAATATAGTAATCACATTTCTAAAAAATATCCAAGCTATATAAATGTAATGAAAATTATCAATAATTATTTTAATAATTGATTATTTATTAAATTTACTAAAAAGCTAATTTCATCATTTATTTACTAATCTTGATTGCGGGGTTAGAATTATTATGGTTTTAAAAGGTTTTTTTGAAAAAGGAATTATCACATCGTTCTCATGAGCTGAAAGCTCTTGGTTGGAATCAAGAAGATTTAACAAGATACGAAGATTTATGGGACTACAGTCAAAGATGGGGATTAATAAATTTAGAAAGAGAAGATAGACAGTTTTTAAAGAAAGCAGAAAAGTTACTCCCAAAGATACAAAATAAAAAAACATCAGTTAAAAAAACTATTGAAGAAAAATCATATTATTTATGGTTAAATTTTTACCTTGATGAAGTTAATATTTTTTGTAACTCTAATCTTCCAAAAAATAAATATGGTGTTTGGACACTTTTAATTGAAGAGGAAATTAAACTTCTTAAGGAATTACAACCAGTTATGGGTCTTCCAGATACTTTAAAAGCCAAAAATCTATTTGAGAATAGAAAGGAGCTCATAAATAAAGCTTTAAGTGAATTTGACGCTAAAAACAACGATAAGGTTTTCAATTTTGATGATGTTTTAAACAACTCTGAAAAAAATGTTGGTAAGAATTGGAAATCAATTACAGAAAAAGATCCTGAAGCTAATAAAACTTTTCCAATAATAGATTCTGCAAATATTGAGAAACTCAGATCCGCTATAAAAGAGGATTTAAGTTTATATATGAAGGATAATTACCCTTCATTAAAAAAGGATTTATAAATTTTTTTCTTTTTTTGTTTTTTTTGGGACTTTTTTAAGTTAAATAGATAATAGGATTATTTAAAAATTTTGAGCAACCAAAAGTTCGAGACTCTTCAGTTACATGCAGGTCAAGTGCCTGATCCAACTACAAATTCTAGAGCAGTACCCATTTATCAAACTAGTTCCTATGTCTTTGATAATGCCGAACATGGCGCGAATCTTTTCGGATTAAAAGAATTTGGAAATATTTACACTCGACTTATGAACCCCACCACAGATGTCTTCGAAAAAAGGATGGCAGCTTTGGAGGGAGGTATGGCAGCACTTGCAACATCCTCAGGTCAAGCTGCTCAATTCTTGGCAATCGTGAACTGCATGACAGCAGGGGATAATTTTGTTTCTACTTCTTTTCTATATGGTGGGACTTACAATCAATTTAAAGTGCAATTTCCAAGATTAGGAATAGAAGTTAAATTTGCTGATGGCGATAGTATCGAAAGTTTTAGAAATAAAATTGATGATAAAACCAAAGCAATATACGTCGAATCAATGGGAAATCCTCGATTTAACATCCCAGATTTTGAGGGACTCTCTGCTTTGGCGAAGGAAAATGGAATTCCTTTAATAGTGGATAATACCCTTGGTGCTGGTGGTGCCTTAATAAGACCAATTGATTTTGGAGCCGATGTTGTTGTGGAAAGTGCAACAAAATGGATCGGTGGACATGGAACAAGTATCGGAGGGGTTATTGTTGATGCCGGAACCTTTGATTGGGGAAATGGTAAATTCCCACTAATGAGTGAGCCAAGCGCTGCTTATCATGGGCTCGTTCATTGGGGTGCTTTTGGTTTCGGTAGTGATATCTGCAAATCTTTGGGAGTACCTGATAATAGAAATATAGCTTTTGCTTTAAGAGCAAGACTTGAATGCCTGAGAGATTGGGGATCAGCTCAAAGTCCTTTTAATTCGTTCTTGTTATTGCAGGGTTTGGAAACTCTAAGTTTAAGAATAGAAAGACAAACCTCTAATGCTCTTGAATTGGCAAAATGGTTAGATTCCAATTCTAATGTAAGTAGTGTTAATTACCCTGGCCTAGAATCTGATCCATATTACTCAAGTGCCAAAAAATATACTACTGGAAGGGGAATGGGCTGCATGCTTATGTTCTCTCTTAATGGGGGTTATGAAAATGCAGTAAAATTTATTGATTCCTTAAAACTAGCGAGCCACCTTGCTAATGTGGGAGATTCAAAAACATTAGTAATTCATCCTGCTTCAACAACTCATCAGCAATTATCTGAAGAAGAACAATTATCTGCAGGTGTTACTCCCACAATGGTAAGAGTTTCTGTAGGAATTGAGCATATTGATGATATAAAAGCAGATTTTGAACAAGCACTTTCACAAATCACATAGGAAAGGAGATTTATTGGCATTAATTATTCCTAGTAACTATCACAAGATTAGTGATGTTGAGAAAAATCACATATCTTGGATCGAACCAGAATTGGCAAAAAGACAGGATATACGTCCTCTTAGGATTGGTATTTTAAATATCATGCCTCTTGGCAAGCAGTATGAATTTAACTTATTACATCCACTTGGTTTATCTCCTCTTCAAATTGAGCCAGTTTGGATAAAGCTTAAAACTCACTCTTATAAAACATGGGATCTTAATCATCTAAATAATCTATACATAACTTGGGAAGAGGCAAATAATCCAGAACCGTTAGATGGAATTATTATTACTGGAGCACCTATTGAGCATCTAGCCTTTGAGGATGTTAAGTATTGGGATGAATTTGTGAAAATTGTAAATGAAGCCAGAAATTCTTGTGCGAGTACTCTTGGATTATGTTGGGCTGGGTTTGCGCTGGCTTATTTGGCAGGGGTCGATAAGAAAGTTTTTGAAAGGAAATTATTTGGGGTATTCCCTTTAAAAAGCCTTGTTCCTGGACACCCTTTGATGGGTACACAAGATGATGAATTTATTTGTCCTCAAAGTAGATTTGCGGGATTACCAGATTTGGAGATGGAGAAGGCCCAAAAAGAAGGGAAATTGAATTTGTTGGCTTATGGAGAAAACGTCGGATATACAATATTTGAATCTAATGATCAAAAACAACTTATGCATTTAGGTCATCCTGAATATACGGTGCATAGAATTATTAGTGAAATCGAAAGAGACAAAGAAAAAGGAGATGTTCCTCCTCCTGAAAATTTTGATTTAAATAGTTCAAAAACTGCTTGGAGATCTCATAGGAATTTGCTTTTTCAACAATGGCTTTGGTTTTGTTATCAACAAGTTAGTCTTAATTAACTTTTTTAATGAGCGCTTTCTATGCCACCTAGTCTTTCAAATAAGTTAAGACTTTCTTTATTTAATCCTACAATTTCAACTTTAGAACCACCATTCTGGAATTTTCTAATAATTTGCTCAAGAGCAACAACGCCACTTTGATCCCAAATATGAGCTAAAGACATATCAATTTTAATATTTTCTGGATGTTCATGAATATCAAATCCTTGTAAAAAATAAATTTTACTTACAAAAAATAATTGTCCTTTTACTTTGTAGGTAGTCAAATTATTTTCTTTCGCTCTCGATACAGTTATAACTTTTGCGACTTTTCTGCTGAAAAGAATTGCTGCTAATGCAACTCCTGCAATAACTCCAAGTGCAAGATTATGAGGTTTTGTAAGCATCGTAACTGCAAAAGTCATGAGCATTACTGCAGTATCGCTTTTAGGTATCTTTCTAATATTTTTTAATCCATTTATATCTGCTGTACTTATTGCGATCGTTATCATGATTGCTACTAAAGCAGCCATTGGTATTGCTCCAATCCAAGACTTTAAGAGAATAATCATAATTAGTAGAGATAAACCTGAGGAGAGGGTTGATAATCTAGATTTCCCACCATTTTCGGTATTCATAACAGATTGCCCAACTAGAGCACATCCTGCCATTCCACCAAATAAGGATGCCACAATATTTGCAATTCCTTGTCCTCTTGCTTCTTTATTTTTATTAGAACTTGTATCAGTTATATCGTCTAAAATATCTTGAGTTAAAAAGGTTTCCATTAAACCCACGAGAGATATTGCAAGTGAGGTCGGTAAAATTATACCTAATGTTTCAAGGCTAAAAGGTACTTTTCCATTTTCTATTGATCCAAAAGGAAGAGAAATACTTGGTAATCCATCAGGTAATCTACCCAAATCGCTAACTGTTGGGACATCTAGATTAAAGAATATGCTTATAAGAGTAATTACTACTATTGCGATAAGTTGAGATGGGACTACTTTTGTGATTTTTGGAAGCCCATAGATAATTACTAATCCTAGGATTACAAGAATCCAAACTACTGGAATCTGAGAGTTAACTGGATATCGACTTATAGTTTGTTCAATTAATCCTTTTGATTCTTTAATACCTATTCCTAACTGAGGTAGTTGTGCTTGAAATATTAAAAGTGCCAGTGCATTTACAAATCCACTTAATACTCCAGTTGGTACGAATCGCATTTGGTAGGCAAGTCTTAAATATCCCCAAAGAATTTGGAATATTCCAGTTAATATTCCAGCTGCAATAAGATATGGGACCCCTAATCCAGGAGCTTGTGATTCTCCATAAGCAACAAGTCCAGTCATTAAAAGAGCTGTTGAACCTGTGGCTGAAGTGATCATACCCTTTCTTCCTCCAACAATCGCAATTGTTATAGATAAGCAAAATGAACCAAAAAGGCCAACTTTAGGATCTACTCCAGCTATCCCTGAAAAAGCAATTGCTTCTGGGATCATTGCAAAAGCAACTACTAAGCCAGAGAGAATATTTGACTTTGGATCATCTAACCAATTTTTAGATAAATATCTCGAGAAATTTGACATTTTAAGTTTTTTTATAATTAAGAAGTTACCTCATAAAGGAGGCAAAATACCTTGTGGGTCAAAAATATTCTTTAAAGTTTTTAATTCATTAATTCTATTCCCAAAGGCTAATATGATTTCTTCTTCATGAGAATTTAAATGATTATGCAATTGGGCTAAGTGAATATTTGGATAAAACCTTTTTAGGTTACTCCACGATTTATAAATCCAGTCCAAAGCTACTTCTTTTTCTTGAAGATCATTTTTTTTCCAAGATGCATATATCCATGGTTTCCAAGTACTTTTTCTATGAACAAAAAAGCTTGAGCCATGATTTAACTTTTTAGTTTTGCAACCTAGTTGTTGAGAAGCAACATAACAGGAATCATTAGGTTTACTATCCATTATTTCATTCAAACATTTTATAAAAATTGGGACATCATTTTTTAAATCTTCTCCAAGAAGACTAATTACCTCAGAATGGTTATTTGCATTCAGCTCATATAAATTCAATTCCTTAGGGAAGAAATTTATTTTGTTAAAGTTTTCATAAAATTGTTTTTCTAGCGTAGGGAATTTGTCTAGAAGCATTAGGCATTCTTCTGTTCTTTTATCCTCTAAGTTATTTTTGAGTTCAGCAAAAATATATATGTAAATTTTTTGGGCATAAATCCATTGAAGACTAATATTTTCTGGAAATTCCTCTGATAGTTTTATTATTTCTGTAAGTTCATTTAGATTTACAAATCCTTCAATAACCTTAATTGAATTAGATTGGATAGTCTTAAGTTCTATTTCGGTAATAATTGAAAAGAAGGGTGCTGCGCCTTTAATACCTTCCCAAATTAATTGTTCTTCTGTATTTATTTGATTTTTTTTTAAAGAAATAAATGTGCCATTACCCAAGAAACCTTTAATTGATTCAATATTATCAATTGCTAATCCGTAGGCTCTACTGAGCGGGCTTACTCCACCAGTAAGTATATAGCCTGCTCCAGGAAGTTTAGAAAGTCCGATTGGAAAACTTCGATTATATTTTTGTAAATGATTTAATAGATCCCCCATTATTACACCACCTCCAATTGTTACTAAATTGGTTTTTCTATCTAGATGAATTTTGCTGTGATTTTTTCTTAGATCAAGAGTTGTAAAACCATTTTTTGCACAGCTAGAAGTTGTACCTCCACTACATACGCAAAGGTGTTCGAATTTTTCGTAAGAATAGTTATCCTCATTAAATAAGGATTCATCCACGTCATAAATTAATTTCTTTAATTTTGCATCCTTTGAGTTGATATTTGGAACTTCAAGCAAGTTTTTATTATTTTTCACTACATAATATTGTTCTTTACTATTATGGTATAAGTAATATTTTGAATTTGGATAATTTAGATTTGAAGTTAAATAATCAAGTTGCGATACTTATCTGTGGACATGGGAGTAGAAATAAACTAGCCATCACTGAATTTCAAGAATTAACTAATTTCATCCAAAAAAGATATCCAAACTTTTTAGTTGAATATGGTTTCTTGGAATTTGCTAAACCTTCGATTGTTGATGCTTTAGACAAATTAAAAGATCTTTCTATAAAAAAAGTAATTGCAATACCTGCAATGCTTTTCGCTGCTGGCCATGTAAAAAATGATATTCCTAGCCTGCTTATGAATTATTCAAGTAAAACAGGAATTGAAATAATTTATGGAAGAGAATTAGGTATTAATAATTTAATGATTAGCGCAGCTTGTGAAAGAGTAAAAGATGTATTTAAACAAAATAATAATCTCCAACCTGAAGAATCATTATTAGTTGTTGTGGGTAGAGGCTCTTCTGACCCAGATGCGAATTCCAATGTTTCAAAAATTACGAGAATGATCGTAGAGGGTATTGGTTTAGGGTGGGGGGAAACAGTTTTTTCTGGAGTAACTTTCCCCCTTGTTGAACCTGGCTTGAAAAATGTTGTGAGACTTGGTTATAAAAATATAATTGTTTTCCCTTATTTCCTTTTCTCAGGTGTCCTTGTTACAAGAATAAAAAGGCAAAGTGATTTAGTTGCGATTAATAATCCAAATATTTCATTTATACATGCAAAATATCTTTCGTCACAGTCTTATGTGGTCGACACTTTTGTAGAAAGGATTGAAGAGATTCTTAATAACGAAGGTAATAATTTTATGAATTGCTCAACTTGTAAATATAGATCAAATTTATTTGGTTTTGAAAAAGAAGTTGGAATGGTCCAAGAAAGTCATCATGACCATGTAGAGGGCTTGGGTATCAGCTGTGATTTATGTGATCCTGAATGTAATGGTGCTTGTGAAATACAAAATCAAATACCAACTCATAATCAAGAAAATTCAGACACAGGAGGAGGGGATTATTTAGAACATGAACATGTAGAGGCTCATCAACATGAACATAATCACCATCACCATCACCACAGTATTTATCCAAATTCAAAACACCCTTTAGGACCTGTCACGCTTCGCTTGCCTAATAAAGACTAAATCTTAAGAAAATCCTTTGAAATCAATGAATCACCTGTCTCTTTCTCGAGTTAGTCTTAATAGACTCAGTATATATAAGTATTCTTAATATAAAATCGTGAAAGTATTTTGAGCTAGATTTTCCACAATTTGAAGGTTGTTTTCCACGTCCAAATCCACACTGGATTAGAAATGGCAGTATTTTTCAAAAAAAACAGGACTTCAACATTATTGTTGACTTTTTTTTAAGATCTATTCAATTTCCTTATTTGAAAAAGAAGTTTTTTAAAAACCGACTTATAACATGAGTCTTATTTGATAATTTGAAAAGTTTACCAGAAGATTTTTCTTGATATTTCTAGAGAAAAATATCATTATATTGATGTAGAAAATATAAATTTATGGATCAAATCAACCAAACAAATTTAACTGATAAGAAACCTATGGAGTGCTCTTCAAATAAAGTCTCACTAGAAACAGAGCTTTCAGAAACTCTTTATAACACTATGAAAGATTTCGTATTAAGTAACCCGACTTGGGATCAATATAAGCTTATAAATTCAGCATTAGCTACTTTTCTCGTTCAAAACGGTTGTACAGATAATTCTGTCTCAGAAATTTATTTAAATCAATTATTTACACCCTCTAAGTCTTTTTAATATTTAAACAGGCTCTTCTACTCAAGGCCATCATTGTAAGTGTGGGGCTTTGCCAAGATGATGTGGGCCAGCATGATCCATCTAGTACCAGTACATTCTTACATCTCCATAATCTGTTAAATTTATCAACTACGCTATTTTCTTCATTTAACCCCATTGGTGCTCCCCCTACCTCATGAATATAATATCCAGGAGGAGGAGGACTATCTGAAAGTGCTATCAAATTTTTTGTAAATAAACTCCCTAATGGAATATTCATTAGTTCATCAATATTTTTTATTTTCCCATTTGCAGCTTTGACTGATTTTTGTATTGTTTTTTCCATATGTTTTGCCATATTTAACTCATTCTCGCTCCATTCGAATTCAATATAGGGAATTGGTATTCCCCATTCATCTGTTTTTCTTGAGAGAGAAACTGAGTTTTTCTCTCTAGGAAGTACTTCACCATGGGCGATAAGAAAGCCAATGGATTTATTTGCGTCTTTTTGTAAAAATTTAGGTATCCCTAATCTATCAATTGCCCCCCAGATTCCATAACCTCTATGGAAATTTATCTCGTCAATTTCTGGTAAATTTGAACCAAAAGGAATAAAGAAGCTGCCTGCTCCAGAAAGATCGGGAGGATTATCTAGTGATTTATCTGAGTTTTTTGCTTTTGGGACTGAAAAAAATCTACAGATAGATATATGATCCATTAGGTATTTTCCTAATTTCCCAGAATTATCTTTAAACCCTGAGGAATTTGATTTGTATTCTGAGTTCAGTAGTATTCTCAGTGTTGAAATTGTTGATGCGCAAAGAAGAATCAAATCACAATTCAATAATTCTTTGTGTCCATTTTCTAGGTTTACAATCGTTAGTTTTGAGGCAAGCTCTGTAATCTTGTTAATCTCAAAAGACTCCACAAGGTAATTAGAGATTATTTGTACATTTCCAGTATCTAAAGCTTTTTTTAAAGAGCTTCCTACGCTAGAGGACTTGGGCCAATTTTTTTCTTTTACAGATGAATTACGGTCAAATCCTCTTGATTGGATAAATGGATAGTTTAATTTTGATTTAACTTTGCTGCCAAAAACATTTTCGTTTTCTGTAAGAGGAATTTCACCAATATATTTACCGTTTGGGACCTCCTTGATATCATCTTTTCGTCCATAAATTCCGCAGAAATTTTCAATAAAATCATAGTGCGGGGAAATTTCTTCGTATGAAATAGGCCAGTTTGGCCCGAATCCGTCTTTTTTAGCCGGATGAAAGTCTTCTGAAGAAAGTCTTAATGTTATGCCTCCCCAAGTTAATGATCTCCCCCCATATTGTTTACCTTGTGTCCAAAGAAATGGCTTTTTTTTTGGGAAGTCATAAGGATGCTTCAATTCATTTGAATATAAGTCAGGATTATTTTTCCAATAACCAGGATGTTGACACTGGTTGGCATGTTTTTTTGTTATTACTCCTGATAATCTTTTTAATGTACTTTTTGGCTCATGATTACTAGCTTCATCCCTTTTAACTTGTGGCCCTGCTTCTATTACTAAAACTTTGATCCCTTGTTCTGCTAATGTAAGTGCTGCTATTCCTCCTGTAGCTCCAGAACCAACAACAATTGCATCATAAGGACTTATATACAAAACCTATTTCGTGATTTGCTATTTCAATAAATATAGCATTCAGTAAATAATTAATTTTTAGATTTCAGCTTAAGAAGTTAGAATTTATAGAAATATTACCCTAACAAATGAGATTTATAATTTTAACTTTTTTAATAGTTGTTTTAACCCTCCCTTCTGGAAGCTTCGCTGCATTGGATTATGGTAAACAATCTTTGGTAGGGGCTGATTTTTCTGGATCTGATTTAAAAGGAGCAACATTCTATTTGACTGATTTACAAGACGCAAATTTGTCAGGTTGTGAGCTCCAAAATGCGACTCTTTATGGAGCAAAATTGAAAGATACTAATTTAAGTAACTCCAACTTAAGAGAAGTAACTTTAGACTCTGCTGTTTTAGATGGAACAGATTTATCAAATACTAACTTGGAGGATTCTTTTGCTTATAGTACCCAGTTTGAAAATGTAAAAATACAAGGCGCAGACTTCACAAATGTTTTTTTGCCAAAAGATATTATTAGGAAATTTTGTGAAAGTGCTACTGGAACTAATCCAATTACAAATAGAGAAACCAGAGAAACTTTAGAGTGCGATTACATTTAAATTTATGCACATACAAGTTCTTTTTTAATCTTTCTTTGTTTATAAAGTGATCTTCCAACAGGCCAACCTAAAGTAGATAAATGTTTCATTAAAGAACCTGAGTATTTGAAATAAAAATTGTCTGAATATTTAATGCCAAGTTCATTTAGAGTGGTTATTAATAAATATAGATCTTTCTTTTTGCCTTTTTTCATATCCAATAATATCAATGCTTGACTTGATAATTTTTTTTCTAGTACCTTATCATTTTCAGCAAAACCAACTTTAAGTGAATTAAATGCATCAGAATAAAGAGTATAAATTATTCCATCTTTAGATTTATCTGCAGAAGTATCTACATTAAATTTTGATGATATTAATGTTTTGTATCCTTTAATGATTTTTCTGTTATTCATAATTATTTGATTTCATCCTGAGCTAATTCGTATTTCTCCAATAGATTGTTTACTTCTGCTAGTGCAATCCTCTTTTGACAGGCCGAGTCATATCTATTTACTGCTATTGAAGGTATTGAACCTTTGCTTTTCATTTCCCTTATACCAGTTTCTAAACATTGAAAAGCAACACTTGATAGATCTCTTCCTTCTGCTGCGGCCCAAACTTTCAAAAGATAAGTAAGATTTGACGGTACTGAGATCTGTACTTTGTTTGAATTTGAAGTATTTAATGCAATATCATCGAGACTAATTTCTTTAGAGGAAATAGTTTCTTTAACCTTTTTCTTCAAAAATTTTACTTGGCTTAAAGCGTCCTCTTTATTCTTTATTTTTTGTTCTATTTCAAATAACTCTTCTTCAGAATTAATTAACGCTTCTAATGCCCATTTAGCATCATCTTTCGCAATCGCGGTTCTATCAAGCCATTCATCTCTTATTTTTGACCAATTACTAGGCATAAGCTTTATAAGATAATTCTATGATATATAAATCTATATAGATTGTCTATAATATCTAAATAGAATTAGTATAGATTGTTTAAAGTTTTAATTTTATTTTTAATAATTCCTCATCTTAGAAATAATCTTTTGCAATAATTGAAACTGCAGAATCCATCTAATGTGATCTTAGAGGTATTTTTTCGCTAATTGAAAACGATATATTTGATAATTCAATCTTTTTAAATTTTAGTTATTTGTTTATTTAATTAAAAAATTCTGAGCTTTTAATCTCTTTCAATAAGTTCAATTTTATAACCATCAGGATCCTCAACAAAAGCCAAGATAGTAGTACTGTTTTTCATTGTTTTAGGTTTGGTTGTTATTTTACAACCATTTTTTTCTAATCCATGGCAAATTAGATGAATATCTTTTACTCCAATAGCTATATGACCATATTTATCTCCAAGCTCATAGTCTTCAGACTTTTTGTCCCAGTTATAAGTTAATTCAATTACTGAGTTTTCTTTTTCTGAGCCATAACCAACAAATGCCAAAGTGAATTTTCCATGAGGGTAATCCTTTTTTCGCAATAAATTCATTCCTAATCTATTGACGTAGAAATCAATGGATTTATCTAAATCTCCAACCCTCAACATTGTATGTAGGATACGCATTTTGAATTATGAACCTTAAACAATTATCTTATATTTAATAACCATCTGCCAAAGTTGATTTTTTCGAAAGTAAGTCTTTTTATTAAGTTCAAAAAATTAGGTTAAAATATAAATAAGAAATTTTACTAATATATTGAATCAGATATTCCAAAGACTCTCATCAGTATTTTTGTATACTTTGCCATTAAAGGCATCAATACCTTTTGGATATTATTTGTTCTATAAATATTCATTTTTAAAAATACTATTATTACTAACTTTTCCGATAGCAATAATTGAAAAATCTTTGCCTTTTGGTAGTTTTTTATTATTTATAATTTTGTTTGCTGGATTAGTAAGAAATCCAAATGTTCCCTATTTCGTTAGATATAACGCATGCCAAGCTTTATTAATTGATATTGCTTTAATAATAATTTCATATCTCTTGAGAATATTTCCCGTAGTTGAATTAGGCTCAATAATTTTTATATTTACACTATGTATTTTTATTTATTCGATTTCTCAATGTATTTATGGAGTTGAACCTGAAATTCCCTTAATTAGTAAATCTGTAAGAATGCAAATTTAAAAAGAATTATAGATTTACTAACTTTCTTCAGCACTCATTCAGAATAGATTCCCATCTTTGTTGACTTGCCTTTATTGCTTGCATTGGTGGATTAGCTCCTTCTATTTCAAAGGCTTTAATTAATGATTTATTAGCTAATAGACCTAATCTTGCTGCCTCTCTTTGCCTAGAACATACTTTTTTTCTTGATCCCTCTTTTAGACTATTTTCGATTTCTTTAAGAATCTGGCTAGCTTCATTCGATTTAGAATAAAAATCATTCATGTAAACATCAAGTGCCGTATCAGCAAAGATTTCAACTGGAGAGATTATTGTGACTAAGCACACTATAAAACTTACAAATACAAATATTTTCATAAGAATCTTAAGTAAATTTTTTTTTCGATCTCTTCAATACTAAATAAAAGGTAAGAACGCTAATTGTTCCAGATGGGCCTATTAAAACATGCCAAAATTGATCGCCACTAATTGAGAGTATTGTGCCAAAGAAAGTCGTAAAAATAATACCAAATATTGGATAAAGAATAAAAAGCCAATCTTTAAAAACTCTTTGCCAATTTATAATTAGAAGGATACTTATTATTACCTGAAAAAGGAGAGCAATAGTTTTATCAAATAAAAAATATGAGATTATTGAACATAAAGAAATGCAAATATTAGTTTTTTGAATAAATTTATTTTTTATAACTGATATTGATAAAAATGTTAGTCCTAAAGATAGAAAAGAATAAAATAACCAATTAAATAAAGAGGAATGATTTACATAAATCCAAGATGTTTGGGTATGATCTATCATTTCAGAGATTGAGGCTAATCCCAAAAAAATAAAACCAAAAGGTATCAATTTGTATTTACTTAAGTGTTTGAATTTATTTATCGATTTAATTCCTAATATTAGTGGAATAACTGCTGCTTGAAAATGGGCTAATAATAAAATTGAAAAAAACAAAATAAATTTTAAATTAAATTCATCTTAAATCTAAAAAAAAAAAGACATTTCCACGTTATCTGAGTAGAGAAAAATACCATTTTCCAACCACAATAATTAATACTGTAAGAACAAAAGGAAAAGCAGGATATCTTGTTTGAAAATTTGCAGGTGGCCAAGGAGACCAAGATATTAATCTACCTTGAGGTTTATCAAAAGAAGTTAATTCTTTTTTTTTGGGAGACTTATAGGAAATATCTGAAAATCCCTTACTCATTATCTTTTTAAAATTAAAATTAAATAATAACAAGAATAAAAAAGAAGAGTGTAATAATTTTGCTGATAAATTTTGATAACCAGAGCTTTAATGCTGCTAATTATTCATGAAAGGTAGTGTAGTCGAAGCTTGGCTTTTAAGAAGAAATTCTGAATTAAACCATTTAAGTTTATTTGAAATTATTGAGAATTTCCATTAATAAATAATTTGAAGTTGTTCCAAAAATGTAGAAATATCCCAGTTGAAAGTAAAAATTCATAAATTTCTAAATCATTTCTTATGTGTTCAACTGTAGAAGCCCACGATATCTCGTAATAGAAAATATATAAAGCTGTTATCAAGAAAAATAAGCTTAATTTTTTATCGGGTATTGAATTCAAATATGGCCATTTTCTCCAACCTATCCAACCAAATAAAATACAAATTGCAATCAAAATAGGATCAAGAAAGAAATCATGAAAAAACGGAAGGTTATGTAAATTAGTTTCATTTTGAATACTTATTTCTGTTAAAGAATTAAGTGAGAAGCCCGTTATTCTCTCTCCCCAACTTATTTCCTCAGCTGCAACGAAAAAGCAAAAAGCGCTGAGAATCAACCAAATAAATGAATTTATTGTTTTTTTATTTTTACTTTTTAAATAGATAAAAATGCCAAATATTGATGAAACAAAGTATTCAGCAAATTGAAGCCACTCCAAAGGACCGTCTTCAAGTTTTAATAAATTAAACCAGGTTAAACCAATAATATTTTCACCATAAGGAAGAATATAAACAAATCCATAAATAAATAGAATGTAATAAATGGGGAATAAGTTAACTTCCGGAGAGACTGCACCCCAGGGGGTTTTAATTAATTTCAAAATTTAATTAATATTTTATGAAAATATTCTATAACAATCCTGAGAGGGGAAAATAATAAAGATCTTTTTACAAGCAAAATAATTTATAAAAAAAAATATCTTTTTGTACTAAGCACTTTTGATAATAAAGAAAAGCGAAAAATAGTAAAAGTATGCTCCAAAAAGTGAATAGACTATGGTCATTTTTTTATTTATTTCCGATGATGCAATGAAATAGCTTCCTAAGGAGAAAGGCAATATTGGGAAAGTGCGTATTATTAATATGAAAATTGGTTTGAAAGTAATATTTTCAAATATATGTTTTAGTCGATGATTTCTTATATTTTTTATGAAAGGGTTGTTTTTTGAAAATCTAAAGTTTGTTTTTCTGAGTAATATGATTTGAGCAATCCCTAAAAAAGTTAAGATTGGTGCAAAAAAAATAATATATTTCAAACCGAAATACTTTATCAATATAGAGTCAAATACGATGGATAAAGGGAGACCTAGAAAGATAGAAATAATATTTATTAAAACCAAATACCTATATTCAATGTCAATAATTAAATTCTCTAAGCCATTGTCGTATCTAAGAAAAAGAGCAATTAAATAAATGATTATATAAAAAATAAAAATTTTAAAAATTGTTGATTTTAAATTTAAATTTTTTCTAAACATATTAAATTAAACATCCCTAAATATTTATCAAAGAAGAATTTTTCAAAACTTCTCGTTATTTTAATAAACTTACCAATTCTTGTATTGAAAGAGTGCCCTCCGCTTAATAAATAAGAAAATGGCATCATATTCTTTTTTTGAATTAGAGAAAACATAGGGAATAAATTCTTGAATTTTTCATAATCCCTCTCAAAAATTATCCATGAAAGTGCTTGATTTGAGTCTAACAGTGGATCTTTTGATTCAAATTTCCATTCAATTTGTCTTGTATCAAAGGGCTCGTGTCCTATAAGTTTATAAACCAACCTACTCCAGTAATTATTGCTTGGTTCAATCATAATTATTCTTCCTCCAATCAAAAGAGACTTTTCTGCCGATTTCAAAAATAATTCTGGATCGCTTATATGATGAAAAACATTAACTAGGATTAAATTTGATATTTTGTTTTCAAAGTTTTTTCCTATATCCATTGCATTAAGTTTGAAATCAGTATTTGAATTTAAAAAAACATCTGTTTTTTTAATACTTTTGTTTATCTGATCTATAAAGCTTGCACCGCAACCCAATTCAATATTAATCCCATCTATTTCAGAAAGAAACTTTGAAATTAGTTCATACCATTCCTTATAAATAAAACCTAATGCTCTATTAGATTTTTCGAAACCGATTCTATGTACTGTAATTATTTCACCTTTATTTGGCATTTTTTTAACTTCGAAAATATTATTCAAGAATTGGAATCGAGAAATAAGTTATAAAAGTTCTTAAATTTTAAGGTTTAAAAAATTTATTCTTAGGACGGAGGGGGTGGGATTCGAACCCACGGTGCCCTTGCAGACACGCTAGTTTTCAAGACTAGAGCCTTAAACCACTCGACCACCCCTCCAGGCAAAAATTATTAAATTTTTAGCTTTTTAATTATAACAAAAGGTGGTTGATTTTTTCGGAAACAGTTCGGAAACGTATGTCAAGTTAGATATGAAAGCTATTGCCATGACTAACCGTAAATCTAGCTTTCAAGACTAGAGCCTTAAACCACTCGACCACCCCTCCAAAGGGTTTTTGAGTTTTATAGAACTTGATACTATAACATAAGAAATTTGTCACAGTCTATAAATTCAAAGATTTAAAAATTATTTCAAGAAACTAGTTTGAGATAAGAATTTATTAATAATGATGCGTTAAATCGTTATAACAATCTATCTTTGGTCAAATTTAGTCCACAAAATGAGTCCACAAAAAATCTAGTCTGCTTTCAAAAAAATCACCCAAAGTTAATATTTTGTTGAAATAAACCAAATAAGTTATTCCCAACTATGGCAGCAATTATTAAAACGAAGGCAACTATGGCGAAAAGAGCACTAACATCTTTTATGTCATAAGGTGCTTTAAATAAAGGTTTTTGGTCTGCCATGGTTATCTAAATATATAAATGCAATTGAATCATATTATTTTAATGCTTCTGAGAAGTATTAAGTTATTTTTTAGTCTAGGAATGGACAATAAAAAAGCCACTAAAAGTGGCTTTTTTATTTAACCATTAAATAAACTAGCTTGTGTAAGCTTTTCCTCTATAAGTTAGTTCATTGTGCTGCTTTTTAGCTGCTTCTTTGTTCTGGACGTACTTTTGTCCTCTGTAAATTAGAGTCATTTTCTAAGCTCCGGTTTCGCTTAAGTCCCCGTTCCATGGCTTAAGTCGATTTGCGGCTTGCTAAACGCAAGTTGAACGTTTTGGTAGCGGTTGCTACAAATATATAATAACATCCATTAAAATTATTTGTCTAGGTTTTTAATAAATAAACCTAATATATTAATGATAGATTAGGTTTCTGATAAAAATATTTATCATAATCCCAGCGTAATTGCTTACAGGTTACATTTTGTTCGTTTTTGAGAAGTATTTTTTATTTAATGAACTTTTAAATGTAAAATTCTTAAGATTATAAAATTTGTTTTATGTTTTCTAGAAGCAAAAAACCTACAGTAAAAAAATCTGCAATAGTTGAAGAGACTCCATTATTTGCTCAATTATTACCATTCGCAAACAGAATGAATGATAAGGTTCAATTGGTAAATGCTTTGGCGTTTACTTTTATTATGGGATTCTCAATTTTTGGAATTGCTCTATGGAAACTATCAGGATTGACCTAATTATCTAATTTTTGCAAAGCATCAATTTTTGATTCCTTGTTTTTAATTATGGTTATTAACCATCTAGAGGCTAACCCTCTAGATATTGATCTATTCTTTAGAAATCTACATATATAAACATGTAGATTTTTTTCGTTCTTGGAGTTAAATTTTTCCTCAAAATCTAATATATCCTCTTCTGATATTCTTTTTCTTAGCTCATCTACTAATGCATGGCTAGAGGAATCATTAAATAAGTTCCCAATATTTAAGCTTAATGTCATAAATAATTTATGTCCCTATTAAAGAGGTAGCCATAAATTAAATTTTTAAAAACTAATTTATATTTTTTATTTACAAATAATTCAAAATTTAATCTTTTGGTTTAGCCAGAGGAAGAAGGCACTTATCTGAATCACACCCAGCTGGACCAGCTTCAGATAGTTCTCCAACATCATATTTATTGAGAGCGTCAAAGAAATCGTTGTTAACTTTTCTCTCTATTACTTTATTTTGCAATGATATATATTCCTCTTTACTTATTGGTTCAAAAGGTAATCTCGGGAAAGTTGCGTTGGCACTAAATCGAGCTAGTAATGCTGCTGAAATATATCCTTCGTTATTTTCTATTGCATTATGAATAGCTTTAGCTAAATCCTCGATTTCATTTTCTCTAAATTCTACGGTTGCAGAGGTGTTATGCTCTGTGTAAAATTTCTGCACCTGCATATAAAAATCAAATTGGGCTAGTGCTGAGAAGTTATTTATGTCTATTTGGTCTGCGCCCTCTATATTTGCCCAACTAACTTCTGTAGGGATTTCAACCAACCATTCTGTACATCTTGGATCAAATGGATTATCAAGTAGGCAGCCATTTTCATCTTTATCAGATTGAGATGGAACAACTGAGTAACCATAATCCATACAAGCTAAAGCGATTGGATCATTTTTCCTGAAAGTAATTCTTCTGATGAATCTTTGAGCTTTTGGTGGATGCCATCCTGGCGCTGCTCCTGTTAGAAGACTTTTAGTGCCAGCAGGCTGAACAGTTGTACATCGATTTGGTCTTCTTAGATTATGTTTATCACAATATTCCCAGACAGTTTCTTTTACTATTTTTCTCCAGGAATCTAGGAATTTAGCTTCCTTCTCCTTGAAATCCTTTCCTTCATTAGTATTTGGCCTTCCTGCTTCCCACCACTTCAACCATGGTGTCCCAAAAGCATGGACACAAAAATCAAATAATCCAGTGAAACTTACCCCTACAATAGGGTCATATTCCCTACTTTTTCTGTAACGCTCAACTTCAAATTCATGATTAAGTAAGCATGCTACAGAAAGAGCTGCTGCTTTAAAAGCTTTTTTTTGCTCTTCAAAATTTCCTGGATCAATCTGATTTAAATGAACTTCAGCTAAATTGCAGTGGAAATCATTTCCCAAGATCTCCCCACAGGGGTTAAGTCCATATCGGCTCATCCTGTGGTCTAATTCCTCTTCAGAAAATGGACCATAACTACTATTAATCCAACTTCTCGCTTCATCCTTACCCTGCTCTGAGTAGATTTCAATAAATTCCTTCTTCAATTCATCATCTTTGAGAATATCTGCATTTGACCTTGCGATTGCTTCTGGAGCAAATTGAATAGCTCCTTCACCTGAATGGAATTGTTTTGTTACAGCATCTAAAACAGTTTGGTAAGTAGGTTTTGTATGGTAAACCCTTGTATGATTAGCCATCCTTAGGGCATCTTTTTCAGGATCTATTCTCCAATTACCATTTGCATCTTGACTCCATAGATTTTCTTTTGCAGATGCCGCCTCCTGATCATCTGAAGCAAATTGTCTCATTCCAGCGCTTCTTCTTATATTCCCAGCAACTATAGTTACCGCAGCTTCATCAATTAACAAACAACACTCTACTGTATTTAATTTCCTGCCTATTGCCTTTCCAAGAAGTGATGCGACTCTCGAGTAGAGATCTTTCAATTTAATAGGATTTGCCATCCCACCAAAACCTTTTAATGATTCTCCAGCAGGTCTAATATCTTCTAAATTTATATAAACATCAATTTCTCTTTCAAGATTCACATTACTTGATGCCTCAAGAAGATATTTATAGCTATCTACCCAGCCTCTTCTGCTATCTCCAACTTTGATGTGAAGATCTTTTCCTTTGATTTCCAATGACGACTTTTCTTCTCTTTGATTTTTAGTTGTTATTCCAACTTCACTGACTGATTTAATATTTATTTTGTTAATTACCGTAGGTAGATTATTTATAAAATGAGGCTCAATTATTGCACCTGTTCCACATCCCATCATTGCTAAGTCCATCATTAATGCGAATGCTTCCCAATCAATTAAGTTTGTTGAGGTACAGTTGTATGCTCCTGAGAAATTTTGGTTCTTATTAATCCAAGGGGTTCCGCCTATCCATAACCATCTTCCTGAAGGTTGGGCTTTTTGGTTACTTTGCATCTCTCTCATTAGGATCAATTCTTCATCAGAAAGTTTTCCTAATTCTTTTAATCCCGATAAATTCCTTTCGCCTACTTCGCTCCAGTTCTCCCTTTTGCCAGATGAAGTTTTTCTACTGTATGATCTGAAAAAAACTGGATAAGCAGCTGGCGCAGTCTTTGGAAAATCATCTTTTTTAAGATTATTGGAATTGCTCTCTGAAGAAGCTTTATTTGGTGCAATAGTCACGATAAAAAAACGTATGTAAATAACCCGTACTGGAAGAATAACTCTACCTGTGGCGTCTGCAACCATTCTTACCACTATTTAACGGTTTGTGTAGAATTATGTTTAATATGAAATCTTTGTTTCAATAAAGGATATGGAAAGAATCCCTGAAACTGAATTAATGGTAGAAAAAGAGCAGGTCATTTCTTATGACGAAGCTGATTTTTCAGAAGGGGAAGTTAATCTAATTAATCAAATAAATTATTATCTTTTGAGAAAAAATATATCTTTAGATGAAAAAGATTTAATAGTTGATTTAGGATGCGGCCCAGGAAATGTTTCGGAAAAGTTAGCAATAAAATGGCCTAATACTGAAGTTGTTGGAATAGATGGTTCTAAAGAGATGATTTTGAGAGCAGAATATAATAAAAGTATTTCTACTAATCAAAAAAAATTAAAAAATTTACGTTACGTTTGTTCTGACATCAAAGACATTAAATCAAATAATCTCTTACTTAAAAAAAGAATTAGTTTGCTTGTAAGCAACAGTTTGATTCATCACATTACCAATCTTGAAGATTTCTTCAACACCATAAGAAGTTTGTCAAGTGATATCACTGTAAATTTTCATAAGGACTTAAAAAGGCCATTAGATGAAAAGTCTGCTTTAGAACTCAAAGCACAATGTTCAAAAAAATATAATGAGATCTTAACAAAAGATTATTATGCATCTTTGAAAGCTTCTTATACTTTTAAAGAGTTAAAAAATTTCACTTTAGAGAATGATCTATCCTCTTTAGATGTGTTTGAAGAAGGTGATAATTATTTAATAGTCTATGGTAATGTTTAAGAAATAAGTGAAAGGCGCTTATATTATATAAATGAGCTTAGGTACTAAAATTCTTAATAACAAAGAAATACTGGATGAGGTAAATAAAAGAAGAAATTTTGCTATTATTTCACATCCAGATGCTGGGAAAACGACTCTTACTGAGAAACTTCTTTTGTACGGAGGAGCCATTCAACAGGCAGGAGCAGTAAAAGCTAGGGGTAATCAGAGAAAAGCTACCTCAGACTGGATGGAACTTGAGAAACAAAGAGGTATTTCTATTACATCAACTGTATTGCAATTTGAATATGAAAGATCAGTAATCAATCTATTAGATACACCAGGACACCAAGATTTCTCCGAAGATACTTATAGAACATTAGCTGCTGCTGATAATGCAGTTATGTTGGAAGATGCTGCTAAAGGACTAGAACCTCAAACTAGAAAATTATTTGAAGTTTGCAAGATGCGAAAAATACCAATATTTACTTTCATAAATAAAATGGATAGACCAGGAAGAGAGCCATTTTCTTTACTTGATGAAATTGAATCAGAACTTGGATTAAATACTTTACCTATTAACTGGCCAATTGGAAGTGGCGAGGAATTTAGAGGGGTTATTGAAAGATTTTCGAGAGAGGTGATTTTATTTGATAAAGCCGTGAGAGGGAAACAATCGAATGAGAAAAGATTAAGTCTTGAAGATAAAGAGCTATCAAAATATGTAGAGAGAGATTTACTTGAAAACTCACTTGAAGAATTGGAGGTTCTTGATGAGGCAGGATCGAAATTTGAAAAAGAAAAAGTTTTTAATGGCTCTTTAACCCCAGTTTTCTTTGGATCTGCCATGACTAATTTTGGTGTAAGACCATTTTTAGATAGTTTTTTAAAAATGGCACAAAAACCAACTTCAAGAAATAGTAATAAAGGGGATATTGAACCTGCAAGCGATGAATTTAGTGGGTTTGTTTTTAAGCTTCAGGCAAATATGGATCCAAAGCACAGAGATAGGGTTGCTTTTATAAGAGTTTGTAGTGGCAAATTTGAAAAGGATATGTCAGTTAAACATTCCAGAACTGGGAAAACAATCAGATTATCAAGACCACAAAAAATATTTGGGCAAGATAGAGAAGTAGTTGATGATGCCTATCCTGGAGATGTTATTGGTTTAAATAATCCAGGTATGTTTTCTATTGGAGATACTCTTTATACCGGTGCTCATCTGGAATATGAGGGCATACCATCCTTTAGTCCTGAAATATTCAGCTGGCTAAGAAATCCAAATCCCTCAGCATTTAAAAACTTTAGAAAGGGTGTTAATGAACTTCGAGAAGAAGGTGCTGTTCAGATTCTTTATGACTTTGATGAGAGCAAAAGAGACCCTATACTCGCAGCTGTTGGTCAATTGCAGTTGGAGGTAGTAACCCACAGATTAAAGAGTGAATATGGTGTAGATGCAAATCTTGAAGCAATGCCATATCAATTGGCTAGATGGATTTCTGATGGATGGCCAGCCATTCAAAAATTAGGCAGAATATTCAATTGTAAAGTAGTTAAAGATTGTTGGAATAGACCAGTTATTCTTTTCAAAAATGAGTGGAATTTAAATCAATTTGTTGAAGACAATAATCAATTAAATTTAAACAAAGTTGCTCCTGTTGTTAGTGGAGTCGAACCAATTGTTTTATAAAGTCTTAATGGATTATAAAATTAGTTAATCTGTTAGTATTGGTAAAAAATTTTGGATTCAAACAGTAGTAAAAACAATAACGAAAAATCACCTTATGAAATTTTAGGTGTAAAAAAAGGTGCTGCTTTTGAGGATATTCAGAAGGCTAGAGATATTAAAGTTAAAGAAGCTGGTGAAGATTTAATTTTAAAAGCGAAAATAGAATCTTCCTTTGATCAATTACTCATGGGGAGTTTGAAAGCCAGGCAATCAGGAAATGTAAGCTATGAAGCTGTGAGTGCCTCAAAAAAAGAAAAACAAATTAATCAATTTACCGATAATAATTTCCCACTGCTTTCTAAGATAAAAAATTTAAATAACAATTCTAAGAATACAAGTCAGTATAGTCTGCCAAAAATAACTACCCCCTCATTTGATAATCTTTCAATAAAAATATCTGTTGGGCTATTGTTTTTAATTCTTTTACTTATCAGTCCAGACTCTAATAATAGACTTTTACTCTCTATCTCAACGTTAATACTTACCTATACTCAAATTAAATCGGGGAAAAGATTTATAGGTTCTCTGGGGTGGAGTGTTACCTTTCTCTCTATAGGATTAATATTTGGTGGATTGCTTGAAAATAATTCTTTCATTCAGGAAGTATCAAACAACTCTTTATCAGTACAAAAAATTCAAAGTATTCCAGCCATGATTATTTTATGGTTAGGCGTAATTTTTTTATGATTGATTTTCTATCATCGATCTAATTTCTTCATAATTTATAAGATATTTATTCTTACAGAATTCACAAACCAACTCTGCTTTTCCATCTTTCTTTAGGATGTCCTCCAACTCGATCTTATCAAGCATTTTCATTGCATTTAAACTTCTTTTTTTGGAACACTTGCATTTAAAACTAACTTCTTGGGAACGAGCTTTTTCCGAGATTGATTTATCGTCAATATCAGGAAATATATTTCTAATTAACGAAAGAAGATTGTCTTTTGACTTAAATAGGTCTTCACTGAAAGAATTAATTTCTTTACATCTTCCTTCAAGTAGTGAGACAAGTAGAGGGTCAGTATCTTTTTTTGGTAGGACTTGAGCTAATAAGCCACCACTACAAATAACACTTTTATTTTGAATTTTTTCTCCAATAAAAACAGCAGAGGGGGTTTGCTCTGAATGATATAAATATGAAGCTAAGTCTTCAGCAATATTTCCATTTACTAATTCAACAGTGCTTGTAAAAGGTTCTCCAAATCCACTATCTCTAATAACATTTAAATATCCAGTGCCTAATGCTTTTGTAAAATCAAAAGAATATTTATTATCCCCTATTTTGACTAGGTCTAATTCTAAATTAGGATTCCCTACATAACCCCTAACTTTTCCGTCTCTACCTGCATCAACTAGTAATCCTTTTAAAGGTCCGTCAGATCTAACTCTTAAAGTAACTCTCCCATGCATTATCTTCATCGAGCTTGCTAAAAGTAGTGAAGCACTAAATGCTCTTCCTAAGATACAGGTAGTTAAATAAGACAGATTGTGTCTTTTTTTAGCTTCTAAAGAAGATTCTGTTGTTAAAACTGCAACTAATCTTATTCCTCCATTTGCTGCAGTAGCCCGAACTATCCTATCGTGCATGATTTTCTTTCATAAAATTTTTGATTTTCCCTTTTTCCAAGAATAATATCCTAGAAGGAATTCCTTCAAATAAGGCAGGTTCATGAGTAACAATAATAATTGTATTTTTATTTTTTAAATCAAGAATTAAATTCTTCACATCATTTCTCATTGAATAGTCTAATCCAGCAGTTGGTTCGTCAAGTAAAAGAATTGAGGGGTTTCTAAGTAGTTGTACTGCTACAGCTAATCTTCTTTGTTGCCCGCCACTTAGTTGTTCTGGTGGTTGGGTGAGATTAATTTTTTTTAAACCAACTTTATTTAAAACTATTTCTATATTTTTTTCTCTTAAAGATTTATGCCCTATTTTTAATTCTTTCCCAATGGTTGTACCTATGAAGTATCTTTCAGGAAATTGGAATACTATTCCACAAAACCATCTTCTTTGTCTAGGAGATAAAATTTTATTCTTCCAAACAATTTTTCCTTTTTGTGGATTTGTTAATCCGCTTATTATTTCGAGTAGTGTTGTTTTCCCAGAACCACTATTGCCGCAAATTAAAATGATTTCATTTTCATGAACTTTTAAATTTAAATTGTCTATTATTTTTCTTTCACCAGTTTGGGGTTGATAAGATATTTCTTTTAAATCAAGCATTATTAATTAAGTTATTGGTATGAATTTTAATCTAGTAATAACTTACTTATAATAGCTGTAGATCTAAAAAGCTATTAGTCAATATGAATATTATTTTTAGGGAAGTTGATCCTTTTAATTGTTGGATATGGATCAGGTTTTCAGAATCACCAACTCAAGATGAAAAAAATTATTTAGATGGTGTTTTTGATAGTTGGTACGTTTTAGGAAGGTTAGGTGGATTTAATTCTGAAAATTTGCAAACTCATGAAGAGGGTTCCGATATAAGTTGGATGTCCTACGATAATGACCAAAAAAATGCATCTCTTCCATCCTTAATGCATAATTTAGGAATTATGGAATATCAAAACCTGTGGGGAAGATGTTGGGTTGATTTTGGAACTTCAGACTCCATTTCAATAGATATATTAATTAATTCTTTGAATGAGATATCAAATAATTATGTAAAAATTGAAGAGTTAATTATTGGGGGTGAAAATAATGATTGGGAAATTGAAGAACATGAAGATTTAGTTTTCAAAGATTAAGTGTTTTAGATGGAAGACTTAACAAGATTAATTATTTCCCATGAAAGAATTGAAAATATTAAGAATAATAGTTTAGAACTTTCTAAAGAAGAGGCTCATTACATAAATAAAGTAATGCGGATAAAAGATGGTAAAAAAGTATTTATAGCTAATGGAAAGGGCTCATTATGGAAAGCTATAAAAGTTAAAAATGGTTGTTTAGAAATAAATCAATTAAAAAAACCTTACTTATTTCAAGAACAAGAAATTTACTTATTAGGCATAGCTGTTGTTATCCCAAAAAGTGGTTTTGAGGATATTTTGAAAATGTGTACTGAAATCGGAATTGATTTTATACAGCCATTATTTTCTGAAAGACAGGTAAACAAGAATTTAAATTTTTCTAGAAAACTTTTGAGATGGAATTCAATTATCAAAGAAGCAGTTGAGCAAAGTGAAAGATTATGGAAACCATCTATTTTAAATGGTATGGATATTATTGAATGGCTAAAAAGTAGAGATAATCAAGAAAGAGTTTCAATTTCTATAACTAGAGACGATACTTGTTATGACTTAAATCATTGGTTAAGAAAACAAGAATTTGTAAATAAAAAAGGAGGTATTTTTTGGAATGTAATTGGCCCTGAAGGGGGTTGGTCTTCTAAAGAAATTGATTTATTTAATAAAAATAATATTACCTTTGTTAAACTTTCCGATACTATCTTAAGAACTTCAACGGCTAGTATTAACGCATCATCAATTCTAAATCAGTGGAGAATTGATTTGAAATTAAGGAATTAGATAAATATGGATTTAATTGGAAATCAATTTTTTATAGGTTTTTGCATTAACTTTATTTTGATTTTTATATTTTGTAAGATCCCTTTGATGACAAAAAGTGGTTGGATAAGTGCAGGGATTTTAGGCACAATTTTGTGGGGATGTTTGTCTTGGCAGGGATGGATGTCAGTTGTAATTTATTTATTATTTGGATCTCTCGTTACCAAAATAGGTTTTAAATTTAAAAAAGAACGAGGAATAGCTGAAAAAAGAGGTGGGAGAAGAGGCCCTGAGAATGTATGGGGCTCTGCAGCTACAGGATTATTTCTTGCCATTATGACCAAATTTAATGCTGCCAACGTAGTGATGTTTAAAGTAGGTTTTGCTGCAAGTTTTGCTGCAAAGTTGGCAGATACATTTGGCAGTGAAATTGGAAAAAGATTTGGTAAAGATACATATTTAATTACTTCACTTAAAAAGGTTGAGAGAGGAACTGAAGGAGGAATAAGTATTGAAGGAACATTAGCTAGTTTTCTGGGATCAATATTTATGGCTTTTATAATGCTTCATTTATCTATTATTTCTACAAAATATCATTTTATAGTCGTTATAGTTTCTGGATTCTTGGCAACACTTTTTGAAAGTATTATTGGTGCTAAATTTCAAAACAAACATAAATTAAGTAATGAATTGGTAAATGCAATTCAGACAAGTATTGCTTCTGTTTTTGCTATCTTTGCTCTTATTTTATATTCATATTTTTTCAATTAAAAATATTTGGAAAGACCTAGGATTCCTTCCATTTTGTAAGGATCTGCCAGCTCTTCAGTCTTTGGAAAAGCCAGAAATGACCTTCGGAATTTAGATGAATTCCATCATGCGTAATCCAATTTTTACTCCTTTTATCAGAGTACATTTCTCTAAAAGTAGGAAGAAATGGGACATTCTGATTGAGGCATACTTCCTCCATTCTCCTTTCATAAGAATTACAAAAATCATTTGAGTACCATAGACATCCTGCGAACGGCATCTTGCTTTCGTCAACAGGTGTTAGACCAATAACAAAGACATTTGTTTGAGAGTTCATTTCATGAATTAGTCTCTCTAATCCATATTCAAATCCATCTATATCTAATTGATGTCTTCCGTTTTTCTGACCAATTGCTGCACTGTCGTTAAGACCAATATTAAGCAGGATTGCTTTAGGTTTATTTCTTCTCGTTTCTCCTCTAGATGACCATTCTTTTTCCCATCTAGATGAAACTTTTTCTATACCATCTCCCCTCACGCCAAGTTGATAAATTACTGGCCCATTTTGGTTATTGCACCAATCTTTTCTAAGCCTCTCACACCATCCGCCACCTTCATTATCTCCCCATCCATAAACTGAGCTATCTCCAATTACAACTAGCTGTTTAGGTAAACTAATCACTATAATCGGAAAAAAATAATTACTTGATTCAACAAATTATTCTTACAAATCAAGTTAAACTATTTCTGATTTTACCATTTATTAATTCGCCAACTATTGCGATGGAGCTATAAGCTGTCAAAACAATTGTAACTTCTTGCCATGCGAAGGAACTCAGTGATTCTTGCAGTTGCCAACCTAGACCAATACTTCCAATAACCCCAACAATTGAAGTTTCTCTAATAATGATGTCAGATCTATAAGCGCAATATGCTAAGTAACTTTTTGCTTGTTGTGAAAACAAACCTAAAAGCCAACTAGTCTTTTTTGAGATTCCTAGAGATTTCATTGCAATATAATTCCTTTTGTCTTGGCTATCTAGATTTGTAAAAAGTAATTTGCTTGTAATGCCAGCGTTATGAAGACCTAATGTTAAAGCTGCTAAAGATAAAGAAGGATTATTAAAAGTTAATAGAGTTAGAAGTATTACAGGTGTAGGTATTAAACGAAAAAAAAATGCAAAAAGTTTTATAAAAATTTTAGAAGTACTGTTGTTAAAAATTCCTATTAGTAATGGAGGCAAACTTATTGCGATTCCTGTTGATAAAAGACTTAAAATTATTGTTTCTAATATAAGTTTTAAGAAATCAAATAATCCTAAATCTGAGCTTGATTTAAATAAATAAATTAAAGAATTAAAATTTTCAAAATTATTATTAAAAATAAAATTAATAAAATATGAAAAAGATAATAAAATTGTTATAAAAAAAACTGTAATAAAAAAAATAGATAGGATCTTATTTTTATTCTTAAATTTTATTTTTTTGAATATTAATCCAGGAAGAATTATCAAAAGTGCTAAGGACCATAAATAAGTCCATAACTCTCTAAAATTTAAAGTTTGGAAAGATAAAAAAATACTAGTACCTATTCCTCCAATCCCAAAAAGTCCTAAAATCACCGTACTTCTTATTGAACACTCTAATCGATATAAACCAAAGTTTTTAAATGTATTTATTATTGGATTCCATATTAATGTTAATAAAGAAGAAAATTTAGGCGCATTTATTTGATTAATAGATTCAAAATTTTTGTAGTCAATAGTTTCTAATTGTTCAGTAAAAACTTTTGAATTTACTGCAGTATAAGGAATACATATAGCTATTATTCCTATTGAAAAATTTATGCCATATATTTGCATTAATATTATTCCCCAAACCACTTCATGAATTGATCTAATTATTGTTAGAAAAAACCTTATTATGCTTTGGAAAAAATTTGGAATATTAAAAATTTTATAAAAAATATTTGAGGATAATGTACCAAAAATTGCCCCAAAAATAATACTTATTAACCAACTAAAAAAACCAATGAATAAAGTTTCATTTAATCGATTAATCACGGTAAGAATAATTTCATTATCGATCTTGGGATTAAATGCAGAAATTAAGAATTCTTGGAATAATTTAAATCCTCCAAAATGAATATTGGTTATTAATTGATGCCCTAAAGGTATGCAAACCAAAATTGGAAGAAAAGATAATGAGGTATAGTTTAATTTTAATTTATTCAACTAATTAATATATTTTGTCCAAATGAAGCGTCTTTAAGTCGTTTCTTTTAATATTGAAAAAAATCTTACCATCCCTTATTCCAATAACTTTATCGAAATCGTTCAGCAAATCCAATCTATGTAATGCAACTAATGTTGTCTTTGGAGATTTTTTTGTATTATTTCTATCTACATTTTCTAGCAGCAGTTTTTTAATTGTTGTTATCAATTTTGGATCTAAATTATTAAAAGGCTCATCTGCAAGTAATATATCTGACCCTTGAATTAATGACCTAGCTATAGCTACCCTTTGTTTTTGCCCCCCAGATAGGTTTCTGATATTTTTGTCGTAAATAGAATTATGAAGTCTACATAATTGCATATATTTATGTGCCTTCTTAAAAGAACTTATATTAAGCAAATTTTTAAAAGCGAAATAAAAATTGTTTTCCGCTAGTAGTCCACAATTAACATTTTGTTCTGCTGAGAGATCATCTATTAATCTTAAATCCTGCCAAATAGTTGTTATCTTTCGTTTCTGCTTTCTATCTAATTCATCGAAACTTTTATTGAATAATTTAACCTCACCCTGAGTTGGCTTGATAGTGCCATTAAGCACTGATAAAAGAGTAGTTTTTCCTGAACCGCTTTTACCTAAAAGTGCAATTTTCTCCCCTGAATTTATTTTTAAATTTACTTTATTTAGAATCAGGTTATTTTTGTATTTATAAGAAATATTTTTTAATTCTAAGAGAGTATTATTCATCTAATTTTATTTAATTTCCTTCCGATGTCCTCTATATTTTTATATTGTTTTGCTTCTGCATGAATAAACCTTTTTGCATTGAACATATCTAATATCTGTTTATGTGATTTTTGCTTTATATCTAAATTTAGAATTACTGATTTTAGTTGTTTTGTAAACCCTTCCCCGAATCTATTATCAAGATTCCCTTGAGCTACCCAATGATAGTCAACATATTCTGGGGTGATCCAGAATAATTCTAAATTACTTGTTCTTTTGGGATTATTTTTAAGATTGTTTTCCCAAACTTGTTTATTTAAAGCTCCAGCATCAAATGCCCCACTATTAACTAAAGCTATAGTGGCATCATGACTCCCACTAAAACCTGCTTTTTTTCCTTTGAAGTGTTTAATTTCTACCCCTGCTTGATTTAAGAAATATTCTGGCATCAATCTTCCAGAAGTTGAGTTTTCAGAGCCAAAAGTAAATCTTAAATTCTTTAGTTTTTTAAGTCCTTTAATGTTTGAAATTGATTTAAGTTCTGAATTTTTGTTTACTATAAAAACACTTTTAAATTCCTTATCGATATCTCTTTGAGCTATTACAATTGAATTAGGAGTTTGTAATCTTGCTTGAACTCCTGATAAACCGCCAAACCAAACTAAATCTAAATCTTTAGTCCTAAATCCAGTTACTGATGCAACATAATTAATAACAGGAGTGTATTTAACCTCTACAAATAACTGCTTTGATAATTCTTCTGAAAATAAATTAAATCTTTTGTTTAAAATATCTTGGTTTTGATCAGGTATTGCTCCAACTTTTAAAACTTTGGGATTTGAAAATACAGGTGATGAAAAAATAGAAAATAATAGAGATGAACTTAGTAAAAAATTTATTAATTTTAACATGTTTGATTTTAAATTAGTAATATTCAGAAATTGCTTTTGCGATTCTTTCTAGTCCATCTTTTATTTTAATCTCTGAAGCCGCACAAGATATCCTGATGCATTGATCATCCCCAAAAGCTTTTCCAGGTATGACAACTAATCCATAATCTTGAAGAGCTTTATCGCAGAAATCAAAAGAAGTAATTGAGGAGTTAGGTAATCTTGGAAATGCGTAAAATGCTCCATTAGGTTCTTCAATAAAAATTCCATTTATATTCTTAAGGCCCTCATAGAGAAGACTTCTTCTTTGATCATAATGGCTATTTATCATTGAAAAAAATTCATTATTAATTTTTAAAGCCTCCAAAGCCCCTTTTTGAACAAAAGAGCAAACATTACTAGTACTTTGACTTTGTAATGCTGAGGATGCTTTGATTACATCTTTGGGACCTACTAAATAACCTATCCTCCAGCCAGTCATAGCCCATCCTTTTGCAAAGCCATTTATTATAAAAATCCTATCTTTTAAGTCATTTGCTAATGAAGATAAACTATAGTGTATTAATCCTTTTTTAAGGATTAGTTCGTAAATCTCATCAGAAAGAATATTAATATTTGGATTTTCTCTGGCTAAATCAGCTATTTGCAATAATTCTTCCTTTGACATAACTCTTCCAGTAGGGTTATTGGGAGAATTGATAATTATAAATTTAGTTTTTGAAGATATTTTAGATTTCAAATCTTTTATATTTATTTTAAATCCATCTTCAGCAGAAGAATTTGTAAAGATTGGCTTCCCACCAGCCAATCTAACCATCTGGGGATAACTTAGCCAGTATGGAGAAGGGATAATAACTTCGTCTCCAGTATTTAACAAAACTTGGAAAAGATTATATATTGCTTGCTTGGCTCCATTTGTGACCATTACATTTTCAAATTCAATATTTAAATTGTTTTGAATTTGAAGTTTATTAGCAATTGCTTTTCGGAGATCTAAATTTCCCGCTGCGGGACCGTACTTTGTAAATCCATCAAATATAGCTTTACTTGTAGCCTCTATAACTTCTCTTGGGGCATCAAAATCAGGTTCTCCTGCACTTAAATTGCAAATATCTACTCCTTCAGCAGATAATTGATTTGCTTTAGCACTTATCTGCAATGTAAGAGAAGGCTCAATTGAGAGTGCCCGTTCAGATAAATTAACTTGACTCATTGACTTATAGCTTTTCGAATATGACTTTTAATAATGGCAAATGCATAAATTAACAATAAATAAAAGTATCACATAATGGTTTAATTTCGTTTATTTTCTTAATCTATTTTATTTTCATTTTTTGAGTTCTTAAGATAAAAGTATATAAAGTTTTATTTTCGGTGAAAAGGTTAGTTATTGGTAGAGGAAGTGTATTCGCAGATTTGTTAATAGTTGGTGAGGCACCTGGAGCACAGGAAGACTTTGAAGGAAAACCATATGTAGGTAAATCCGGTAAGTTATTAAACGAATTATTAATAAAAGCAGGGATTGACTATAAGGAGGATGTTTATTTTTGCAATGTAATTAAATGTCGTCCACCAAATAATAGAAAACCCACTGCTAGAGAAATTAATATTCATAAACCTTGGTTATTACAGCAAATAAAGCTAGTTGATCCAAAATTTATATTACTTACTGGTTCAACTGCTATGAGAGCTATTTTAGAAGTTAAAGATCCTATAAGTAATTTAAGGGGTCAATGGATTAAAAAAGATGGTAGAGAAATTATGGTAATTTTTCATCCATCTTATTTGTTGAGATTTCCTTCAAAGGAAATCAATAAACCCTTCCATTTAACTTTGAAAGACCTAGAGAATGTAAGTGGTAAACTATATGCCGTATAATTTAGTGAATCCTTTTTGAATATCAAGAATTTTAATGTCATTAACTAAATCAAAAGAGGTTAATAGTCTCTCCAAAAGATATTCAACTTATATTGAGAGAAGGATAACTAGAACTGTAATGGTTGGTGATGTAGCTATTGGTAGTGATTATCCAGTAAGAGTTCAATCGATGATAAATGAAGATACTATGGATGTCGAAAATGCTTACTTAGCTATCAAAAGACTTCATGATGTAGGTTGTGAAATAGTAAGGTTAACTGTCCCTTCCTTAGCGCACGCAAAAGCAGTAGGAGATATTAAAGCAAAATTATTAGAGAATAATATCAAAACCCCCTTGGTAGCTGATGTTCACCATAATGGTATGAAAATTGCAATGGAGGTTGCAAAACATGTTGACAAAGTAAGAATTAATCCCGGATTGTTTGTGTTTGAAAAATCAGACCCTACAAGAACTGAATATACAGATGAGGAATTTGAAACTATTAAACAAACAATACTTAAAAGATTTACCCCTTTAGTTGAAGTTTTAAAGTCTGAAAACAAAGCTCTCAGGATTGGAGTTAACCATGGGTCTCTATCTGAGAGGATGCTTTTTACTTATGGAGATACTCCATTGGGAATGACAGAATCTGCGATGGAGTTCGTCAAAATTTGTGATGAGCTTGATTTTCATAACATAATTATTTCTATGAAAGCTTCCAGGGCCCCTGTCATGATGGCAGCTTACAGAATGATCGCAGATAGGCTTGACTCTGAAGGATATAACTATCCCTTACATCTAGGAGTGACTGAAGCTGGAGATGGTGATTATGGAAGGATTAAAAGTACTGCTGGAATTGGAACGCTTTTAGCAGAGGGATTAGGGGATACCATCAGGGTTTCTTTAACAGAAGCCCCAGAAAAGGAAATACCAGTTTGCTATTCAATTTTGCAATCTTTAGGATTAAGAAAAACAATGGTTGAATACATCAGTTGCCCTAGTTGTGGGAGAACACTTTTTAATCTAGAAGAAGTTGTAGACAAAGTTAGGAACGCCACTTCACATTTGACGGGTCTAGATATAGCAATAATGGGATGTATTGTTAATGGGCCAGGAGAAATGGCAGACGCTGATTATGGTTATGTTGGCAAAGGTAAAGGAACTATTGCCTTATATAGAAGGAAAGAAGAGATAAAAAGAGTACCTGAAGATGAGGGGGTAAATGCTTTAATCCAACTTATTAAGGATGATGGGAAGTGGATTGATCCTTAAGGATTTGTCAAATTTTTGAAATTATAAAAAAAATCTTTTTATAATTAGAAATATCGAATTCTTTGAAGATAAGAAAATTGCTTAAAAAAAAATTCATAATTCTTTTTGCGACAACCTTTTCTGGTTTATTTTTAAATAATTTTGCAGAGGCTACAGTTTTAAATAATAGTTATAAAGAAGTAATTGATCATGTTTGGCAAATTGTATATAGAGATTTTCTTGATTCAAGCGGTAAATTTCAAAAGTCTAATTGGATTAATCTAAGAAAAGAAGTTTTATCAAAAACATATTCAGACAGTAATGAAGCATATGATGCGATTAGAGATATGCTTTCTAACTTAGATGATTCTTATACAAGATTTTTAGAACCTAAGGAATTTAATCAAATGAGAATAGATACCTCTGGTGAATTAACTGGAGTTGGTATCCAAATAGTTAAAGATAAAGAATCTGATGATTTAATAATTATTTCTCCCATAGAGGGCACCCCTGCATTTGATGCTGGAATTAAAGCTAAAGACAAAATACTATCTATTGATGATATTTCTACTGAAGGCATGAATATTGAGGATGCCGTGAAATTAATAAGAGGACAAAGAGGCACTAAAGTAAAGCTCGAAATTCTTAGAGGTTCTAAATCCTTTTTTAAGATTTTATCAAGAGAAAAAATTGAAATAAAATCTGTAACGAGTAAAGTTAATCAAACCAAAAACGGTTTATTAATTGGCTATGTAAGGATTAAACAATTTAATGCAAATGCATCAAAAGAGACTAGAGATGCTATTAAGGATTTAGAAACAAAAAAAGTCGCAGGATATGTTCTTGACTTGAGAAGTAATCCAGGAGGTTTATTAGAATCAAGCATTGATATCTCAAGGCACTTCATTAACAAAGGAGTAATAGTAAGTACAGTAAGTAAAGATGGTTTAAAAGAAACAAAAAAAGGAAACGGTCTAGCTCTAACAAAAAAGCCCCTAGTTGTCCTAGTTAATGAGGGTTCTGCCAGTGCTAGTGAAATAGTCTCAGGTGCAATAAAAGATAACAAAAGAGGAAAATTAGTTGGGAAGAAAACGTTTGGTAAAGGTCTAGTTCAATCTATGAGAACATTAGTTGATGGTTCAGGTCTAACTGTTACAGTCGCTAAGTATTTAACTCCGAACGGCACTGATATAAACAAATCTGGAATTATTCCGGATATAGAAGTAAAAATGAATATCAATCCTATTCTCCAAAGAGAGATTGGAACTAGAAAAGATAAACAATATAGAGCTGGTGAAAAAGAGTTAATAAATATAATTAATAGAAAGAATCAGATAAGCGAATTTAAGCCTGATACTACA
>CACAXN010000005.1 GCA_902536455.1 uncultured Prochlorococcus sp. | reverse complement strand
AAACACATAAGTGAACAAATATTACTTGAAATCTGAAGCGCGCATTAAATATTTAGCCATTTCTGAAAAAGTGTAAGAGAGTTTTAGTACCTTATTAGGTCAAAAAATGGTCTCATCACTACCAACCAAAGAAGAAACGCCCAAAAGGAGGAGTAATGATCCTATAAGTTGGTATTTGCAAAACATCGGTAGAGTTCCTCTTCTAACTCCTGCTGAAGAGATTGAATTAGGTAATCAAGTTCAGAAAATGATGATTCTCACAGAAGATGGCCAGTTGAATGAAAAAAATAAAGAATTTACAACTCAACAGAAAAGAACAATAAAAATTGGTAGAAGAGCCAAAGAAAGAATGATGAAAGCTAATCTAAGGTTAGTTGTAAGTGTGGCAAAAAAATATCAAGGTAAGGGACTTGAGCTTCTTGATTTAGTCCAAGAAGGTTCACTTGGTTTGGAGAGGGCTGTTGAAAAATTTGATCCTACAAGGGGATACAAGTTTTCTACTTATGCTTTCTGGTGGATCCGACAAAGTATGACGAGAGCTATTGCTTGTCAATCAAGAACGATTCGTTTACCAGTGCATTTAAGCGAAAGATTAGCATCCATAAGAAAAGTTAGTAGGGATTTAGCACATAAACTTGGCGCCATGCCAAGCAGGATTGAAATTGCCGAAGCAATGGAAATTGATGTAGAAGAATTAGATTCTGTTTTAAGACAGGCTCTATCAACAAGCAGCTTAGATGCGCCAGTTAATGGTGATGATGGCAGAAGTTTTTTAGGTGATTTAATTGCGGATAGCAATAATGAAGAGCCATTAGATCAAGTTGAACAGAAAATGCATCAAGAGCAACTTGGTAATTGGCTAAGTCATCTAAGTGAGCAAGAACAACATGTTCTTAAATTAAGATTTGGATTAGATGGAAATGAAAGACATACCCTTGCTGAAATCGGAAGATTATTAGAAGTTTCAAGGGAAAGAGTTAGGCAGGTTGAATTGAAGGCACTACGAAAATTAAGAAATTTAACCAGAAAATTACCTAGCGGTATTTAAATCTAATCCTCGGCCCAAATATACTTTGTCAATTCTTCTGAAGGGGGTTCAGGTGCTTCTAAAGCATTTTTAACTGACTCCGATATCTCTGCATCAATTTTCTTTTCAATATTCTTTAGTTCTTCACTCGTTGCTAATTTACTATCAATAATTTCTTGGGCTAATTTCTTAATAGGATCTCTTTTCCCCCAAAACTCTTTCTCTTTTTCAGACCTCAATTCATCTGGATCTGCTAGAGAATGTCCTCTGTATCTATAAGTCAAGCATTCTAAAAGTGTTGGCCCTTCTCCTGCTCTAGCACGCTCAATTGCTCTTTGCGCGGCTCCTCTCACCGCTAATACGTCCATTCCATCAACTTCCTCACCATGCATACCAAAAGCAGATGCTTTTCTCCAGATTTCGGGATTGCTAGTCGCTCTATCGTGTGCCATACCAATAGCCCATTTATTATTCTCAACAACAAAAATAATGGGCCATATTTAAACATTCAAAAAACTGCCCATTATTGCAAGTACCGTCTCCAAAGAAAGCAGCAGTAACGGCGTCACTACTATTATTGCCAGCAACTTCTCTTTTATATTTACTTGAAAAGGCTGCTCCTAATGCAACTGGAATTCCCTCTCCAATAAATGCATATCCTCCTAGCAAGTGATGTTCTCTTGAAAATAAGTGCATTGAGCCACCTCTGCCTTTACTACAACCTGTGGCTTTACCAAAAAGTTCACTCATTACTTCAAAGGAGGGAACACCTGCACTTAGTGCATGAACATGATCGCGGTAGGTACTACAAAACCAATCATGTTTCTTTCTCATGGCACCAATTACCCCAGTGCTAATAGCTTCTTGACCGTTATATAGATGAACGAAACCAAACATTTTTCCCCTGTAATACATTTCTGCGCATTTATCTTCAAACCTACGACCAAGCGTCATGTCTTCATAAAGAAATAATCCGGTTTCTCGATCTAATTCGGCTTTTTTTATGTCTTGAAGATTTGAGATTCTCTCTACGTGTGTTTCCAAGAAAAATACCTTAATGAAGTTTTGATTTGTTAACATTCTAAGGTGTGAAGGGCAATTTTCATGATTTTTTTTAATAACTCTGTAAGACCTTGTGAAAAAAAATTTTAACTTGATAAAATTTGTCTAAGAATTTTCAATAGGATATTTGTTTGGAACTTCCTTTAGACCATTTTCGTTTAATTGGCGTAAGCCCCTCTGCAACTTCTGAGGAAATATTAAGGGCGTTTCAATTGCGGTTAGATAAAACACCCAATGAAGGATTTACTTATGAAGTCTTAACGCAAAGATCTGAGTTGCTTCGCCTCACTGCTGATTTACTTACAGATCCAGAAAGCAGAAGAGAGTACGAGAATTTATTACTAAATGGCGCATCTGGACTAGAGTTTTCCTCCAATAGAGAAACAGCAGGATTAATACTTCTTTGGGAATCGGGTTCTGCAAAGGAAGCTTTTAAAATCACAAGAAAAGCTTTGCAGCCTCCGCAAACTCCCGCCTTAGGAAGTAGTAGAGAAGCTGATCTAACTTTATTAGCTGCTCTAACAGCTAGAGATTCTGCCATTCAAGAACAACAAATTAGATCCTATTCAAATGCCGCAGACTTTTTACAAGAAGGTATACAACTTCTTCAAAGGATGGGAAAGCTTAGCAAAAGAAGGAAAGAGCTTGAAGAAGACCTGGTTGCTCTACTTCCTTACAGGATTCTAGATCTACTTAGTAAGGATTTAAATGATCAGGAGTCTCATAAAAAAGGATTAAGTATGTTGGAAAATTTAATAAGCAAAAGAGGGGGTTTAGAAGGTAACAATAAAACTGAATATAGTAATTATCTAAACCAAAAAGAATTTGAAGCCTTTTTTCAACAAATAAAGCCATTTTTGACAGTGCAAGAACAGATAGATTTGTTCCTCGAACTACAAAAAAGAGGTTCATTAGAAGCAGGATTCTTGGCTTTTCTGTCATTAACAGCGATTGGCTTCTCAAGAAGAAAACCAGAAAAATTATTTGAAGCGAGAAGAATTTTAAAGAAATTAAATTTATCAGGTCTTGATTCAATGCCTCTTATCGGATGCTTGGATCTGCTTTTAGCGGATATTGATCAGGCTTCTGCAAGGTTCTCTAGTAGTTCTGATGAGAATTTGCGTGATTGGCTTGATAATTATCCAGGGAATAAATTAGAAGCTATATGTATATTCTGTAAAAATTGGTTAGAAAATGATGTTTTAGTTGGTTACAGAGATATCGAATTTAAAGAAGTGGATTTAGATTCATGGTTTGAAGATAGGGAAATTCAAGAATTTATTGAAAAATTAGAAAAGAAATCATTTAAGACTGTAATTAAATCAAATCTTCAAAACCAACAAATAATAGGAGAATCTTCTACAACATTTACTGAGGATTTTGATAGCGAACTAGACAATGTTGATGAAAGGAAATTACCTTTGCCAGGTGGAGTAAAACAAGAATACGTAAAGCGTGGCATGTATGAAAACAATTTCAATGAGGAAATTTTAAAGAATAAACCAATAGAAGCTTATAAGTATCTAGCAGAAAAAATTGCAGAATTTAAGTATATTTTTGGTGAATTCTTGAAGGACAAAGAGAGTATTAATAAGTCACCTTATTTAATCTATTTATATTCGTTTTTGATTTTATTTATTTTGGGTATTGGCATTGGATTTTTAAGAAGTAATCTTAAAAAATCAGTTCCGGATAAAGCTGTTTATGATGAATCTCTAATAGATGTAGATAAAAATCAAAAGCTTATTGATAAAGATATTATTCAAGAAATTAAAAAACCGTCTAATGAATTGAACTCTTTTACTAAGGATTCATCTATAAAGAATTCCTCAGAAATTAATGAAATTTCAAAAGCCTCTCCCTCATTAGAAGATATTTCGAAATTACTTAATATATGGCTATCAAGTAAAAGTAATTATTTAAGTGGAAAGGGTACAATTAATATCTCAATGATTGTTCGAAGTGGTTTGATTGATAGAACAATTGAAGAAAGACAGAATGATATAAAGAAAGGAATTTATAAAGAAATTAATTCTCAAATACGGAAAATAGATTTGTTATCACAAACTTCATCTAGAATAGTTGTTTTAGCAGAATTAAATTATCTTGAGAGAATAATAAAAAAATCAGGCGAATTTGTTAGTGAAACTTCATTGACCCCCTTGAAAGTGAAATATATTTTGGGTTTCTCTGATAAATCGTGGAAATTGGTTGATTTTGTTAGTGGTTTGTAAGTATAAACTTCGAGATCATCTATAATAAATAAAATTACTTTTTAATAATGTTTGATGAACTCTCTTCACGCTTTGAAGACGCAGTTAAGGGTTTAAGAGGCGAAGCGAAAATTAGTGAAAATAATATTAACGAAGCCTTAAATCAGGTTAAAAGAGCATTACTTGATGCAGATGTTAGTTTATCTGTAGTAAAGGAGTTTATATCAGAAGTCAAAGATAAAGCTATCGGAGAAGATGTAGTAAGAGGTATAAATCCGGGTCAAAAATTTATAGAAATTGTAAATAAAGAATTGATAAATATTATGGGGAACGAAAATTCTCCATTGAATGAAAATAAAGACATACCCACAGTTATTTTAATGGCTGGACTTCAGGGTGCTGGTAAAACAACTGCTACAGGGAAATTAGGCCTCTATTTAAAGGAAAAAGAAAAAAAAGTTCTTTTGGTGGCAGCAGATATTTATCGACCAGCAGCTGTAGAACAACTCAAAACATTAGGAAATCAATATGAATTGGAAGTTTTTTCTGCGAAAGAAAAAAATAGCAAGCCAGAAGACATAGCAAAGGATGCATTGAATTATGCAAGTGAAAATAATTTTAACTCGATCATTATTGATACTGCAGGTAGATTGCAAATTGATGAATCAATGATGAGTGAAATGGTTCGGATAAAAGAAGTTTCCAAACCTGATGAAGTTTTACTCGTTGTAGATTCTATGATTGGTCAAGAAGCTGCCGACTTAACAAAGTCATTTCATGAAAAAGTAGGCATTTCTGGGGCGATACTAACCAAGCTGGATGGTGACTCAAGAGGAGGAGCTGCCTTATCAATTAGGAAAATAAGCGGTAAGCCTATTAAATTTATTGGTGTAGGAGAAAAAATAGAGGCATTGCAACCATTTCATCCAGAGAGAATGGCTAGCAGAATTTTAGGAATGGGAGATGTATTGACACTTGTTGAAAAAGCTCAAAAAGAAGTTGAGCTTGCTGATGCGGAATCAATGCAAAAGAAACTTCAAGAAGCAACTTTTGACTTTAATGATTTTGTTAAGCAAATGAGATTAATTAAAAGAATGGGGTCACTTGGGGGGTTGATAAAATTAATACCTGGAATGAATAAAATTGATGATGGGATGATAAAAGATGGAGAAGATCAACTTAAAAAAATAGAATCTATGATCTCCTCAATGACTCTTGAGGAGAAACAAAAACCTGAGGTTCTTGCTGCTCAACCTTCAAGAAGGCAAAGGATCGCTCAGGGTAGTGGGTATAAAGCAAAAGATGTTGATAAAGTATTAGCTGATTTTCAAAGAATGAGAGGTTTCATGAAACAAATGTCGAATGGAGGAATGCCAGGGATGGGAGGAATGCCAGGAATGGGAGGAATGCCAGGAATGGGAGGAATGCCAGGAATGGGAGGAATGAGTGGTAATAAACCAATGAAAAAACAAAAAAATAATAAAAAAAGAAAAGGTTTTGCCGATTTATAGTTTCTAAATTTTTACCTTTAAATGTTATTATTATTGAAAACACATTAATTTAAGATGATTAAATTGCGCCTTAAGCGCTTTGGAAAGAAAAAAGAGGCAAGTTTCAGAATTGTTGCATGCAATAGTACTTCCAGAAGAGATGGTAGACCTCTACAAGAACTAGGTTTTTATAACCCAAGAACTAAAGAAACTAGGCTTGACACCGATTCTTTAAGAAAAAGACTTACAGAGGGTGCGCAGCCGACTGATGTAGTAAGGACTTTATTAGAAAAGGGGGGTTTATTAGAAAAAAAAGAAAGACCATCTATTGCTATTGGTAAAGCAAAGTTAGAAAAAGAAAAAGTAGCAAAAGGTAAAACTCAGGACGAAAAAAATGATAGTGGTAAAGCTGAAAGCGTTAGTGATGAAGCCGAAAGCTAGTGATTTGATATATTTTTATTCTTATAAAATAACTAAATGAAAGAAGTTTCCAAGATTGGTCACTTCACAATTGATCTGCCAAGTTCTGATGCTGCTACTGCATTATCTGGACCCGGTAATTCTTTCTTAAAAAAGTTTGAATCCTTAACCGGAGTTTCTTTAACTATTAGGGGTCTACAACTTGAGATGAACGGCGCTATATCCAATATTGAGAGAGCTTCAGCATTAGTAGAGCTGACAAGACCCATTTGGGAACAAGGATTAGAAGTTCCAGAGGTCGATCTCAAAGCAGCTTTAAGTTCTTTAAATATGGGAGAGTCATCTTCACATGCTGAACTTGGGAAAAAAGTTCTTGCTCGTTCCAAGGAAGGAAGATACTTAAGACCAAGAACTATAAGACAAAAAGAATATGTTGAATCAATTGAAAACTTTGATCTTACCTTTGCAATTGGTCCAGCGGGAACTGGTAAGACATTCTTGGCAACTGTTTGTGCAGCAAGACTATTGAACGAGAAAAAAATAGAGAAAATTGTTCTAACCAGACCAGCTGTAGAAGCTGGCGAAAGTTTGGGATTCTTGCCTGGAGATTTGCAACAAAAAGTTGATCCATATTTAAGACCTTTGTTTGATTCTTTACATAGTATTTTCGGATTTGATAGAACAAATTCTTTTATAGATAAAGGAATTATTGAAGTTGCACCATTAGCATTTATGAGAGGCAGAACCTTGGATAACTCTTTGGTTATTTTAGATGAAGCACAAAACACAACTTGCTCTCAAATGAGAATGTTTTTAACAAGATTAGGTGAAAGATCAAAAATGGTTGTAAACGGAGATATTACTCAAATTGATTTAAAAAAAGATCAGGAAAGCGGTCTTGTAGAAGCATCAAGAATATTCTCTGAAACTGAAGGGATAAAATTTTGTTACCTAACTGTTGAAGATGTAGTTCGTCATCCCTTAGTTCAGAAAATTATTGAGGCTTATCAATAACTTTATAACTCTGGAGATCCGTACCCTGAAATTTTAAAAATCAAGTAGAATAAGTTCATAATTAATAAAAAAAATGCCAGCAAGTAGTAATTTCAATCAAGCTATTCGTGAAGCACAAACTAGTTCAATAGTTGGACCTAATGTTGTTCAAAAAGCTCTGCCCTATGTAGGTGGAGGTATGGTACTAACCTCTTTAGGAGTTTTAGCAGGTATCTCACTCATAGCCACAAATCCTGGGCTTTTCCAGCCTCTATCAATAGTTGCTTTAATTGCAGAATTGGTTTTGTTTTTTATAGCCACAAGCGCCGCAAATAATGCAAATAATGCGAAAGCTTTGCCTTTGTTAACAGGTTTTAGCTTGTTAACTGGATTCACCTTGAGTGGAATAGTTGCTTTGGCGATAGGAACAATTGGGATTGGTTCGGTTGGAACAGCTGCCTTAGCTACAGGTATAACTTTTGTTATCGCCTCATACACTGGACAAAGAATGAGTGACAGCGTCGGTCAAGCACTAAGTGGGGTAGTTGGTCTTGGGTTGATAGGACTGCTTATAGCAATGTTTGTTCAATTAATTGGAGGATTCTTTGCCCCAGGAGTTTTTGGAGGTTCAGGACTCGAATTGATAATTGCAGGATTTGGAACTGTCTTATTTGTTGCGATGTCTTTCGTTGATTTCTATACAATGCCAAGAAGATATAATGATGATCAATACCTTGCAGGGGCTTTAGGTATGTATCTAACTTACATAAATCTTTTTGTTTTTATATTGAGATTAATGATTGCACTCCAAGGCGGAGGAAGAAGAGACTAAAAAAATATTAATTAAATAACTAACCCAAAGCGTAGATTTGTCTACGCTTTTTTATTGGGCGATATCAAGAATTTGTTTTTTTATAAATTCCTTTTGCTCTGAATCATACTTTACTGAATTATCAAAACTATTGCCCATATCATCTAAGTCTCTAAGGACTTGATTTACAGACTTTGTAACTGACTTAGTTTCTAGCAGTCTTAAAATAGCTTTACATCTATCTGAAATGTTTTCCGATGTTATCTCATATTCATGATTATTATCCCTTCGATGAGTAATGATTTGAGCGGAACTCATTATTAAATTTTTTAATACTATGTCTGTTACAGCATCACCACCTTCGTTGAGTTTGTAAATTAGTGAAAAAGGAAGTTTATCTAATAAAAAACAATCTTTATCTGATAAAGCGTATGCAAAAAAACCTCTGAGTCCATTTCTTGTTTTTGTTAGCTCTGCGATTCTATCTGCTAAAACCTCTTCGCTGAGTAAATCTTCACCCCACTCTTTGCACCATTGTGCGGATATGTTTATTGCTTGCGTGAACGAAGCTACTTTTAAATTTATGGTTTTTTTTTCCATTTTTGATCAGAATTTTATTATTGATGCATTAAAAGTCTTTGGCCAATTATAGATCTGGGTTTGTAACTTTACTAGGAAGGCCAAATGTCGGTAAATCTACTTTAATAAATAAATTGATTGGAGAAAAAATAACAATTACTTCGCCAATAGCGCAAACTACTAGAAATAAATTAAAAGGAATACTTACTAAAGACAATGGGCAAATAATTTTTGTTGATACGCCTGGTGTTCATAAACCTCATCATCGACTTGGAGAGATATTAGTAAAAAACGCAAAATCTGCAATTAATGGAGTTGATATGATAATTTTTGTAATTGATTCAAGTGAAGAACCTGGTAGAGGTGATGAATATATTTTGAACTTTCTAATCACAAATAAAACTGAGTTTATTGTTGCATTAAATAAGTGGGATTTGGTTAATAAAGAATTTAGGAATTTACGATTAGATCAATATAGAAGATTTTTCGGAATTAATAGAAACTTTCAAATTGTAAGTGCCTCTCAAGGAGAAGGATGTTCTGAACTAGTCGATATGGTACTTAACTTTCTTCCAGAGGGACCAAAACTTTATGACGAAGAGACGATTTGTGACCAACCATTAGATAATTTATTAGGTGATTTAGTAAGAGAACAGGTATTAAAAAATACAAGAGAAGAGGTACCTCATAGTGTCGCAGTAAAGATAGAAAAGAGAGAGGAAATGAAAAGAAAAAATGGCAAAGTTTTTACAGCTATTTTGGCGACTATTATTGTTGAAAGATCAACTCAAAAAGGCATTCTTATTGGAAAGAAAGGGTCAATGTTAAAAATGATTGGTCAGTCAGCAAGATTAAATATGTCAAAATTAATTGATGGCCCAGTTCACCTAGAGTTGTTTGTGAAAGTTGTTCCAAATTGGAGAAAAAAAGAATCAAGATTAATTGAGTTTGGTTATGAGGAAGATTTCTAGATGAGTAGTTTTAATTTTGATGTAATTACTTTGTTCCCCAAAGCTTTTGAATTAATAAATAATTTAGGAGTAATAACAAGGGCTTTAGATAAGAATTTAATTGATATGAAATTACATGATTTAAGAGAATTTGGAGAAGGCTCTTATAGACAAGTAGACGATAAGCCTTATGGAGGAGGAGCAGGTATGGTATTAAAACCTGAACCAATTTATAAGGCATATGAATCAATAAGAAAGTTACCTAAAAGTAAAACTTTGCTGATGACCCCACAGGGTAAAGTCTTAAAGCAAAAGGATCTTGCGAGATGGTCCATTTTGGATCAAATTATAATTATTTGTGGTCAATATGAAGGTTTTGATGAAAGGATTAGATGTTTAGCTGATGAAGAGATATCGATAGGCGATTATGTACTTTCTGGAGGTGAAATACCCGCTATATCAATAATTAACGGTTTGACTAGATTATTACCAGGAACTCTTGGTGATCCAGACTCACTAGTCGATGAGAGTCATAATTCTTCCTTATTAGAATATCCTCAATATACGAGGCCGTTAACTTTTAAAGATATGAAAGTTCCAGATATTTTAGTGAGCGGTAATCATGAAGAGATTAATTTGTGGAGGAGGCAAAAAAGTATCGAAAGAACACTAGAGAGAAGAAGTGACTTGATTTCAAATGCAAACCATAAAGAATCACCACAAATTGATGGCATAATAAATGAATCAAATCAATTTATAGAATTAAATAAAGGTAATGAATATGATGTTTACCCTGATTGGTAATTAAAGCAAGGTTTTTATGATAAAGTTTGAGCTGCAAATATTTTACTGACCAAGTGCAACAAAACAAAAATGAAATTACAAATTACAAATCATTTACAGATAATTATTTAAACTTAAATGTTGATGATTGGTTATTAACGTTTTATGAATTTTTTTTATAAACAAATCTATGAAATTGCTTGTCTTTTTTACTCTCAAGTATGCACAAGTTTAGAAAATTATTTTTTAAGAGGAAATATCAAATCTAAACTTCCTTTTGAAAGAGATGGATTTCTTAAAATTACAAGTAAAAGTGAACTAAATATTTCAAAACTAAGGTTTGATTTTGTTTTAAATGATTACGAGTTGAGTTTTAATTCAAATAAATATCAAAAAAAATTTATTTTAAGTCAAGAAAATTTGAACTCAATTATTAAATTGATTTTTGATAAACAATTTTGTAAATTCTTAACTTCACTGACTGGATTTAAATATAGTATTGATTTTTTTGGGGCTTACCAGAATTTTCCTATCACGCAAGAAGATATAGACCAAGCTTGGTATGCTAATCACTATCATTTAGATAAACCAAATAGCAGAAATATGTTAAAAATATTTATTCCAATGTCTGAAATTGGGATGAATGATGGACCTTTAGAATTAATCGATATTAAGCAAAAAATACAATATTTAGTCGGAGATTTAGGAGATATTTTTTTATGCAAATTGAACGTCTGTTCACACAAAGCAGGCGTTCCAAAAGATGGTAATAAAACTAACCTAATCATGATGCAGTTAAATCCTTCAAGAAAATGGTTTTTAAATACGAACTTATATCAAAGACAGTTCAAAAGAGAACCAAAATTTACTGCCTTGACAAATAAATTTGTAAGGAGAAAACTTTTGAACTAAAAATTTGATAACTTAGCTTAAATAAAAAATTTCTTTGAACTGATAATGTAGGATTTTTTTTCTTTGGTTGGTAAAATATTACTGTTAGAAGTTTGTATTATTAATTAGATTATCCATCTGTAGTTATAGATTAGTTACATGTGGTTTGATTATTCTCCAAGTTCATAAGTATGACTAGAAAATCTCCCCAGTTGCGAATTGGTAATGGATATGATATTCACAGGTTAGTGAATGGTAGAGATCTAATTATTGGAGGTGTAAAATTGCCTCATCCTGATAATTTAGGGTTGGATGGTCATAGTGATGCTGATGTTTTAACTCATTCAATAATGGATGCATTATTGGGGGCACTTTCGCTTGGCGATATAGGAAAATATTTCCCTCCATCTGATGAAAAATGGAAAAATGCTGATAGCTTGTTTTTGTTATCAAAAGTAATTGACTTGATAAGGAAAGATGATTGGGAAATAAACAATATTGATAGTGTTCTTATCGCTGAGAGGCCAAAAATAATGTCTTATACAAAATTAATGAAAAAAAATATTTCTGAGATATTAAATATTGATGAAAATTTAATTGGGATTAAAGCAACTACAAATGAAAGATTGGGCCCAGAAGGAAGAGAAGAGGGTATAAGTTGCCATTCTGTAGTTTTACTTGAGAAACAATGAAATTAAATTTAAAAAGAAAATTAAAGCAATTTTGTATAATATTAATCTTCTTAGTAGTTTTAATTTTTCAATCCGATATTCCCTACTTAGAAGCTCTTACTATGGATAATTATCAAAGTGAAATGGTTATAGAAGAATTAAGACTTAAAGTCCCTGCTGTTGCAAAAAAAGCATGGTTGAATGCTGAAAAAGAGATATGGGATCCATGGTTATCTTCTCAAGATGGTTTCTTGGGTAGACAACTTTTTTGGGATGAAGGAAAAGAAGAAGCTTTAATATTGGTAAATTGGAAAAGTAAGAAATTATGGAAAAGTATTCCAATGTCAGAAGTAGATATAGTCCAAGGAAAGTTTGAGGATAATGTTAAAAATGCTTTAAATGTGAGTAAAAATCCTTTTGAGTTGATTTATGAGGGAGAGTTAGATAAGCAGGTATGAATTTAGATATAAGGTTTGATTTTCAAAGAAGAGAGAGGATTGGACTGGTTGAAGCAATTTGGGGTCAAGATAAGAGTATCGATCAATTAAAGAGAGTAATTGAAAATGTATTAGATAAAAATGAGGTCGTTTTCGTTACAAGGATTAATAATGAAAAAGCTAATAATCTTTTAAGTTTGTATGGTGATGCGCGATTTTACGAAGAAGCAAAATGTCTAATAATTGGTGAAAATTTAAATATACTAAATACAAATAAAAAAGTTGCCTTAATCTCTGGAGGTTCAAGTGATTTGGCCGTAACACTTGAAGCAAAATTAGCGCTTGAAATTTATGGAGTAAATTGTCAATCTTTTATAGATGTTGGAGTCGCAGGACTTCATCGCTTAATGAGTCAGTTAGAAGAAATTAATAAATATGATGTATTAATAGTTTGTGCTGGAATGGAAGGAGCCTTGGCAACTGTTGTGGGAGGATTGTTGGCGCAACCGATAATTGCAGTACCTGTCTCAGTAGGCTACGGGGTTAGCAAGGATGGAAAAACTGCTTTAAATAGTATGTTGTCAAGTTGTTCTCCAGGGATTGCAGTTATGAATATAGATAATGGTTATGGAGCAGCAATGGCAGCTCTAAGAATTGTTAAAATTATTTCTTAAATCCTCACTTTTTTTCAATTTCTAATAAGTTTTCTATCCATAAATTTAGTTGTTTTGAAAGAATTCCTTCTTCTCTCATTTTTATTGCCTTGATTACGACTTCTGTATTTACCCACTCTGGAAATCTTTTAAGCATTTATTTTTTTATTAAGTAACTATAATTTGGTACAAATTCTTAAAAAAACAAGATCCAAGTAACAAATTTAATCTTTTATTTCTGATTTTGTACCTAATCTGGACAGCTCTGAAGAGGTATGTTCACTTTCTACATTTTTTAATCTTTCAATTAATTCTGAGAGATCATTTTGGGCCAACTCCCCATTTTGCTCCCATTTAAGGGTTCTTGAATTACTATGAATTTTTTCTTTCATTAATTTGAATATGCATTAAAAATATAAAACGAAAACAGGAAAAATTAGGTTAATGTTTCACGCTTAAACTTAAAATATTATGAAGATTTTGAATTTAAAAAAAATTTTATCTTCTAACCCCCACCAACTATAGAGACGATTTCTAAATTATCCCCATCTTTAAGTTTCACTTCCCTCCATTTTATTGAATTAATAATTAAATGATTTAACTCGACGACAATTGTATTGGGTTTATATCCCATTAAATTAAGTGCAGAAGATAATAGGGCATTTTCTTGATCAAGGTCTATTTTTTTTTCTTCTCCATTTACCTTAATTTTCATGAGATAACTTTTTTAAAATAATAATAGCGTCTTCTTTAGGATCTTCAGAATTCATTAGTTCCGAAACTAATGCAACTTTCTGAAAACCATTGCTTTTTAAATACGAAATATTTTTTTTGGTAACTCCCCCGATAGCAAACCATGGAATATTTAAATCTTTTGTTAAGGTTTTGATCTTTTCAATACCCAAAGGTTTTTTGTCTTTTTTCGTAGCAGTTTCAAATACAGGTCCTATTCCTATGTAATCACAACCCTTTTTAAGAGCATCAGAAATATCAATTTCATTATTTGCACTTATACCGATAATTTTTGAATTACCTAATAATTTTCTCGCGGTTTTTAAGTCTATATCATCTTGTCCGAGATGAATCCCATCTGCATTCGATGCTAGAGCTATATCAATCCTATCGTTAATTATGAATAATGAATTATATCTTTTACATAGATTTTTAATATGGATTGCTTCTTCAAGATTATCTTTATCAGTTCCAGTTTTAAATCTATGTTGAATAATTTTTACTCCTGCAATTAATATATCCTCTATTATTTCTAATAAATTTTCTTTTGGATCTGTGATGATATATAAATCGTTTTCTTTTAATATTTCCTCCAATCCATTGCTATTGCTCAAATTTAATAGGTCAATCTCTAAAGTATAAATTTCATATCTAATTTCAGAAGCAATTTTTGAAAGCTCCTGATTATGTAGTCTCGAGAATTCTTCTATAACTCTTAAAGCTTCTTGAACTCTGCCTGCATTTGAACTTATTATTTGCTCAGGTGTTTTTCTGTTGCTTTGCTCTTGATGAGTTAATCCTTTGCATTGGTCCTCAATCTGATTCCTTGATTGTTTATAAATTCCTAAATGATTCTTTCCTAAAATTTGTCGATAATTTTTTATCTTGGCAACAAAATCATTTTTGCCAAAACCAAATCTGGCCCAATCTTCAAGAACCCTTAAGCCTTCTCGCGCTCTATCAAGATTTGCGTCAATAATCTGATATACCCGTAAATCTTCCTCATTTCTATTATTGGAATTCTGCATTTGTAATTTATTGTTTGTAGTTATTAAAAATTTTTAAGGCATTATTTCTATCTTTTTTAATTTGATTAGAAAGTTGATCTATATTCTCGAACTGGATTTGAGATCTCAGCTTTTCAACTGGTTCTACAAATAAATTTGAACCATAGAGATTAATATCTTTGTTGATGAGATGAACTTCAACTGCAGATGGTAATAAAGGATTAATTGTTGGTTGCGAGCCAAGATTCATAATAGATTCAATTTTCTGGTTGGAATTTTCTATTGTTGTCCAAGCTGCGTAGACACCTTCTCCGGGTAAGAATTTTCTGCCATCTATTTCAAGATTTGCGGTGGGCCATCCTATACCTTTTCCAATACCTTTACCTTTAACAACCTTTCCATTAAAAATATAAGGCCTTTTAAGAATTTTGAAAGCATTTTTCAGATCACCTTTCTCTAATAAGTCTCTTATTCTGCTACTACTGATCCTACCTTCTTCGTCTTCAAAAATTGGAGTGATTTTTAGTTTTATATTCGTATCTTTAATCATATTTTTTATGGTATTTATATCTCCACTTCTTTTAAAACCAAATTTGAAATTAGCACCTACAGAAATTTTTTTTGCTTGTAATTGATTTATTAAAATATCTTTTACAAACCTTTCTGCGCTTAATTTAGATAGTTCCCTATCAAAGGGAATCAGAACTAATTGTTCAATTCCGAGATCTTCAAGAATATGTAGTTTTTCATCAGGGAGATCAAGTCTAAGACGCGTCTCTTGGTATAGAACTTCTCTGGGATGAGGCCAGAAGCTCGCAATAGTTGGGGTGTATTTATTCTCTTCAACAACACTTTTTATTAATTTTCTGTGGCCAGCATGAAGGCCATCAAAACTTCCAACAGCTATTGAAGTAGGGTTCTTAACTTCAGATGGCGATATTAAAGAGATCAAAAGATTACGTGCAATTTTATGATTTTGATGGCAAATTTGAATAGATTATAGTTTATTCAATCAAATGAATGTCTGACAAAATTGATTTTCAGTCGCTTTCATTTGGAATGCGGCGCATTGGATGGATACGCTTTTGGTTTCAATCCATTTTAGGTGTTGTAGTTGCAGCTGTTTTGCTTTTTTCAAATGTTGTAAATAATAGCGAAGGACAGCTTGGTTTAACTCCTGGACTTTCGCTTACAACTATATCCTTGATTTTACTACTTTTTAGTCTATGGCAAGGTTGGTTAATAGTTAGAACTGGTAGAGCAATTGCGAGCAACGCTAGGCCTTCAAGAGGACAAACAAGTAAATTAATAAAAAGGGGTCTAGTAGTTGATTTGTTAGGAATTTTGTTTGGATTAATTGGATATCAGGCACTTATGGGTGCACTATTTATACAAGCATCCTCGCAAACGACTGGACAGTTAATAACGGCTGCATCTGATATTCCAATTACTGGGCTTGAGATTTTATCTGTGCTAAGTAACACACAAGTTATTGCTGCTCATTTTTTTGGGCTTTGCTTTTCTTTATGGCTTTTAAGAAGGCTTTACAAATGAATTATTAATTTTAGGTAATAAATCTAAACTACCTCTCCAAAATAAATCTGGTTGTACTGGCGTAAGCGATATTTTATTTTCTTGTATTTGAGATACGTCACTGGGCCAATTCTTTGGACCATAACCTTTTGATTTAAGATCTAAAACCACCTCACCTGCCAACCAATAATAATCATCACCCCTTGGGTCCTCCCTTTTCGAAAATTGATTTTTATATTTCCGGATTGATAATCTTGTCCAAGATAATTCCTTTATTTTATCTCTCTCGCAGGGGGGGATATTCAGATTTAAAAGAAGTGAAGGTGGCCAACTATCTTTAATTGCTTGTTCAGCAATGTTAATTGCAATTTCTCCGGCAAATTCAAAATTCTTCCATTTAAAACTTGCAACACTTATTGCCATAGAAGGAACATTTTCTAAAGTGCCTTCCATTGCTGCTGCAACAGTGCCTGAACAAAAAATATCTGTCCCTAAATTTGGACCGTGATTTATTCCAGAAAGAACTAGATCAGGTTTATTATCCAAGAGCTCAGAAAGTGCTAATTTGACGCAATCAGCAGGTGTACCCGAACATCCCCAAGCTGTGATACCTCTCCCAAATAATTCGTCAGCTCTTTCCACTCTTAGTGGAGATTGCAAAGTAAGGCCATGGCCAGTAGCTGATCTTTCTTGGTCAGGACAAACTACGGTAACCTTATGTCCTCTTTTTTGCGCTGATTTTGCTAATGCCCTTATTCCTTCTGCAAAAACACCATCATCATTACTAATTAATATATTTAACGGTTCCATTAATCAACAAGTTTTATTTATGGACGATATTTAAGTAAAATAAAGTAATACTTATTTTTACTATATCAGTGAGTCAAATTGAATCATTAAGTCAAATTGAGGAAAAACTAAATAATCTTTCCCAAAAAGCAAAAAAGAATATAGATAATGCTAATACTGATGAAGAACTCGATCAACTGAGAGTTTCCTTAATAGGAAAAAAAGGTGATTTGTCAATTATTTTGAAAACAATGGGTCAATTATCTGTTAGTGATAGACCAATTGTTGGTCAGAAGGCAAATTTAATAAAGACAAATTTGCAAGATCTAATAACAAAGAGAAAAAAGCAACTTAATAGTGAAGCCTTAGATGAGCAAATTAAAAACGAAAAAATTGATGTAACTATTCCTTCAGTTGGAACACCCCCTGGAAGTAAACATCCTTTAATTTCAACTCAAGATGAAATAATAGATATTTTTTGTGGTTTAGGGTACTCGGTTGAGAGTGGCCCTGAAATAGAAACTGATTTTTATAATTTTGAGTCGCTTAATATACCTAAAAATCATCCTGCAAGAGATATGCAGGATACTTTCTACTTAGATGAAAGTCTTCTTCTAAGGACTCATACTTCTCCGGTTCAGATAAGATACTTAGAAAATAACCCTCCTCCAGTAAGAATTATTGCTCCGGGTAGAGTGTATAGGAGAGATGCTGTAGATGCTACTCACTCTCCTGTATTTAATCAGGTTGAGGTTTTATGTATCGATCAAAATATTAATTTTAGTCACTTAAGAGGAACGGTTCTTACTTTTTTAAAGACTTTTTTTGGAGATATCCCCGTAAGATTCAGGGCTAGTTATTTTCCATTTACCGAACCTTCGGCAGAAGTAGACGTTCAATGGAAAGGTAAATGGTTAGAAGTAATGGGCTGCGGGATGGTAGATCCTAAGGTCTTAGAAAAATTAGGAATAGATTCTGAAAAATGGACTGGTTTTGCAGCCGGTTTAGGAGTTGAAAGATTTTGTATGGTGAGACATCAAATTGATGACATCAGAAAATTTTATACAAATGATCTAAGATTCTTAGAGCAGTTCTAAAAAATATTGAATTTTTAAATTAGGATTGTCAAACAAATTAGTCTAAGATAGTTATAGTTTTAATTTTTTGATTGGTACGTAAAGCAGGACTAATCGTTAATGATGGAAAAGAACTTGCTGTGCAAACTGCAAGTTCTTTGCAGCTAAAATTGGAAAAATCCAATTATGAGGTTGTAAGAGTTAGCAGCTCTGGTGGAATGGTTGGATTCGCTAATCCCGATCAACATGTTCGTCCTTTGGGATATATGAATTGTGTGCCCGAGGGGTTTGATTCCTCCATGGAATTTGCAATTGTTCTTGGCGGAGATGGGACTGTACTTTCTGCTGCGAGGCAAACAGCACCTGCTAAAATTCCAATTCTTACAATAAATACTGGTCATTTAGGATTTCTAGCGGAAGCTTATTTATCTAATTTAGATGAAGCTATTGATAAAATCATCGATGGAAATTGGGAGATTGAAGAAAGAACTTGTTTTATTATTAGTGTGATGAGAAATGATCAAAGGAGATGGGAGTCTCTTTGCCTTAATGAGATGGCCCTTCATAGAGAACCTTTAACAAGTATGTGTCATTTTGAGATTTCAATAGGGCGACATGCTCCTGTGGATATTTCAGCTGATGGAGTAATTTTATCTACTCCAACTGGATCTACTGCATATTCTTTAAGTGCAGGAGGACCTGTCATCACACCTGATTGTCCAGTAGTGCAATTAACTCCAATTGCTCCTCATTCATTGGCATCAAGGGCACTAGTTTTTAATGATTCCGAGCCGGTTACTGTGTTCCCTGCAACTCCTGAAAGATTAGTGATGGTTGTTGATGGGAATGCTGGTTGTTATGTTTGGCCTGAAGATAGAGTTTTAATTAGAAAGAGTAAACATTCAGTAAAGTTTATTAGACTTGAAGATCATGAATTTTTCCAAGTTCTAAGAAATAAACTAGGTTGGGGTTTGCCCCACGTGGCCAAACCAAACAAATAATAATTATTAAAATTTATTTTTTTCCTTTTAATAAAAAAACAGGATTATTTGGTTCTAACCTTATTCCCTCAGAGATACTTAAGCTTTTATAAGTCTGAATTAAATTTAAATTTATTTTAAAGTGTTTATCTTCTAATTCCTCTTTCAATTCTTTTATGGTTTGAATTTCAATTATTGGGATAACGATAATATCTCCAATACTCATAACCTTATCAAGGCTATTAATAATTTGAAGTTTAGTTTTTTTATCACATCCTCCAATTACGACTCTATTAGGTTTTTCAAAAGAACTCAAATTTCTCTTATTCAAGGTATTGTTAATGTCTTCTTCAAAAATAAATTTTGGTTTAACTCCAAGCCTTTTTGAGTTTTCTAGTATTAATGCTTTTGAGCCAATCCTTTTGTCGATACAAAACAAATCTAAATTAGGCCTTAATTTTAATGCCTCCAAACCAATTGACCCACAACCTGCTCCTATATCCCAGATAACACCATTTTTAGGGAGCTCTAGATCAGCTAAGATTTGAATGCGAACCTCCCTCTTGGTTAATAAATTTGGTCTATCATCAAAAGTTTTAAAATTATGGTCACTGATTCCAAAAAGAGGAATATTGTTATTTGAGTAATTTCCCATTGTTTTTGTAAGAACAACAATATTCAAACTTGATATATCAGAGGGTAATGACTCTTTAAGATTTAGTTTTCTTATTTTTTCATTATCGAAGCCTATTTCTTCACAGAGCCAAAAATCATAGAAGTCAATGAGATTTAATTCTGATAAGTTTTTTTTGATTATTTCTAAACTTTTGTTATTTGAATCTGTAATAATAGCCAAACTTGAAGGCCTCCCTTTAAGAGCCTCAAATAACTTAGTAGAATCTCTCCCGTGAATACTTACATTAACAGTATTTTGCCATGGGATTTTTAACTTGCTAAATGCTAATTGAATACAAGTATTTGAAGGGTAGAAACTTAATTCATCTTTGGAAAAATTTTCTAGTAGTATTCTTCCAATCCCAAACCAAAGTGGATCTCCTCTCGTAATTAAAATAACATCAGTTTTTTGAGATCTAAGCCAGTTAATAAGTTCGTTATTACTATTGCTAGAAAAAAATGATTTTTGTTTTTCTAAACCATTCACGCTCCATGATTTAATTTCTTCTACATATGAAAAGGGAACTGCGATATTTTCTGTTGCTATAAATAAATCTTGTAATTTGGGAAGTAAATCTCCAAATAAATATGAATTAATACCTACTACATGAATTTTTCTAATAACTTCGGTCATCAATATTTAATGAAAAGTAATTGAGCTGTTTGAATCTTTTATTAAATTATCTTATTATTGATTAAGTCATCATAGTAAATTAATTGTCTGAAAGGAGAAAGAGATTACATGATTTATTGTTAACTCTCATTAACAAAGATATTGAATTTGAGTTTATCGAGGAAGATTCTAGCGGTTTAACATCTAGCTATTCTGAAAAAGACACTTTGAATCTATCTCGAGTGATTGAAAAAAATCGTAAAATAATCAAAAGATACCAAGCTATTGTAAGAACAGCTGTAACTTTAGATGCCCTGATGGATTCTGAAAATGAAGAAAATTACAAAATCAAATAAAAATATCTTTTTAAAAGGTATATTACCTTTACTTTTACTACTAGCATTTGTTTTTAACCCATTAAAAGTATTTGCAGAGGTTGCAGAGACAGAAATAAATGGGGAATTAATAAATGCTAGTAGTGAGTTCTTAAGGGACTTAGACTTTGAAACTTGGCAATTAGTAGCTTATAAATCGCCTTTATTTGAAAATAAATTGATTTTGAGAGTAATAGGATATCCAGGAAATCTTAGGATTGATCATCCTACCGATTTGAGGGTTGAATCAGGGAGAAAAAAGTGGTTTTTAAATGATAAAACACTACTTAATGAGGAGCTAGCAAACGATGGAAGACAAGCTGCTGCTGAATTTGATCTTGATGAGTTGATTGAAAATTTAGATAAAAATAGACCATTAAGATTATCTTTGTCAGGAGTTTTTTCTGAATTACCAGTTCCTCCCTTTGTTGTCAAAGAGTGGAGATCAATAAACTAATCCTAATTTTGAGATGTCTGGAAAAAATGTAAGCCACACAAAATGGATGAAACGAGCAATTTTTTTGGCTTCATTAGGCAAAAATACAACGAGTCCTAACCCTAGAGTGGGAGCAGTGATACTTGATGAGAATGGAAGCCTTATTTCAGAAGGGTTTCATTTCAAGGCAGGGATGCCTCATGCAGAGGCAATGGCTTTTAATAATTTAAAAAAGGATGCTAAAGGTGGAACAATGTATGTGAATCTTGAACCTTGTTGCCATCAAGGTAAAACACCTCCATGTGTAGATAAGGTGATATCCTCTGGGTTAAAAAAGGTATATGTATCTATCGAAGACCCTGATAAAAGAGTCTCTGGTAAAGGTATTAAGCTTCTAAAAGAAGCTGGAATACAAGTTCACTTAGGATTATGTGAGAAAGAATCCTTAGATCTAAATAAGGCTTTCATTCATAGGCATACTACTAAAAAGGCATTTGGTGTTCTTAAATGGGCAATGAGTATAGATGGAAGAATAGCTTTAAAAAATGGGAAAAGTAAATGGATTACTAATGATAAATCAAGGTTATTAGTTCATTCTTTTAGAGCAGAATTTGATGCAATAATCATTGGCGGAAACACATTAAGAAGAGATAACCCACTTTTGACTACTAGAGGTTCCAAAAATCCTGAGCCTTTGCGAGTTGTTTTTACAAAAAGTTTAGATCTACCTTCAAAATCTAATCTTTGGGATTGTAGTAAGGCAAAAACTTTAGTTATTTATGATTCTTCTACAGCGAATGAAAGTTACCTTTCAAGAATTCCGAAATGTGTGGACGTTGAAAAGGTATCATCGGATAATCCAGAGTTGATTTCAAAAATACTTGCTAAAAGAGGGTGTAATAAAGTTCTTTGGGAATGTGGCCCTAGTTTGGCTACCGCTGCAATCAAATCTAATTGTATTCAAAAAATTATTACTTTTATTGCTCCAAAAATCTTAGGGGGAGAAAATAGTATGAATCCCTTTGGTGATTTTGGATTTCAAGAAATGCAGGAAATTATCAAATTAAGTGATTTTAATTTTAGTTTGATTGGCGATGATATATGCGTTAAGAGTTCATTTAAAAATTAATTTAATACAAATTTTATGGGTCAAAGTACCGTACGGTTCTCACCCAAAAAAAACAATACAGATACGGAAACTCTTCGTTTAGTTTATAATAAGTTCAAAATGTTTATAACCATGCCAATAAGACAAGATGATAATCAACCTAATAGAAAATTTGGAATTGTAAATATTATTTTGATAGGAGTTGGAGCATTACTTTTATTTAGTAGCCTTTTCCCAAACCAAAATATGCAAATTCCTAGGGTTCCTTACTCTTTATTTATAGACCAAGTTAATGATGGAGAAGTTAAACGAGCATATATCACACAAGAACAGATTAGATATGAGTTAAATGGTGCAGAAGAAGGGGCACCCTCAGTTTTAGCAACTACTCCAATTTTTGATATGGATCTTCCTCAAAGGTTAGAGAGTAAAGGTGTTGAATTTGCTGCTGCACCTCCTAAGAAACCTAATTTCTTTTCAACAATTTTGAGCTGGGTTGTTCCTCCTTTGATTTTTATACTTGTTTTACAGTTCTTTGCTAGAAGAAGTATGGGGGGCGGAGGTGCCCAGGGAGCTCTAAGTTTTACTAAGAGTAAAGCTAAAGTTTATGTCCCCGACGACGAATCAAAAGTTACATTTGCTGATGTTGCTGGCGTTGATGAAGCTAAAGATGAATTAACGGAGATAGTTGATTTTTTAAAGAAACCGGAAAGATATACTGATATTGGAGCTCGAATACCCAAAGGTGTACTTCTTGTGGGACCTCCTGGCACAGGAAAAACTCTGCTTTCCAAGGCTGTTGCTGGCGAGGCGGAAGTTCCTTTTTTCATAATTTCAGGTTCTGAATTTGTTGAACTTTTTGTAGGTGCAGGTGCAGCTAGGGTAAGGGATTTATTTGAACAAGCAAAAAAGAAAGCACCATGTATCATTTTTATAGACGAGTTGGATGCTATAGGTAAAAGTCGCTCGGGATCTATGGGAGTTGTTGGTGGAAATGATGAGAGAGAACAAACTCTTAATCAACTTCTTACTGAGATGGATGGTTTTGCTTCAGCAGATAAACCAGTAATAGTACTTGCTGCTACAAACCAACCAGAGGTTCTTGATGCAGCTCTATTAAGGCCAGGCAGATTTGATAGGCAAGTTTTAGTTGATAGGCCTGATTTATCTGGAAGAAAAACAATTTTAGAAATATATACAAAAAAAGTTAAACTTGCTGAATCGATAGATTTAGATTCTATTGCTCAAGCAACAAGCGGATTCGCTGGCGCAGATTTGGCAAATATGGTTAATGAAGCAGCTTTGCTAGCAGCCCGAGCTAAGAGAAAAAGTGTTGAACAACAAGATTTAAGTGAAGCTATCGAAAGAGTAGTTGCTGGACTTGAGAAGAAGAGTAGAGTTCTTCAAGATGATGAGAAAAAAGTTGTCGCTTACCATGAAGTTGGTCATGCAATTGTTGGTCATCTTATGCCTGGAGGTTCAAAAGTTGCGAAGATTTCAATTGTACCAAGAGGTATGAGTGCACTTGGTTATACTCTTCAATTGCCAACTGAAGAAAGATTCTTAAATTCAAAAGAAGAATTAAAAGGGCAAATAGCTACACTTCTTGGAGGAAGATCTGCTGAAGAAGTAGTTTTTGGCAAAATAACTACAGGTGCTTCTAATGACTTACAAAGAGCAACCGATATTGCTGAACAAATGGTTGGGACATTCGGAATGAGTGATATTCTTGGCCCGCTTGCTTACGATAAACAAGGTGGTGGCCAGTTCCTAGGTAATGGTAATAATCCTAGGAGATCTGTTAGTGATGCTACTGCTCAAGCAATAGATAAAGAGGTTAGAGATTTAGTTGATGATGCTCATGAAACTGCACTTAATATTTTGAGGAATAATTTATCTCTTCTTGAATCTATTTCTCAAAAAATTCTTCAAGAAGAAGTTATAGAAGGGGAAGATCTTAAAACGCTCTTGGCAGAGAGTAAGATGCCCGCATAGTACAATCTAGATCTATCTAGAAATATTGATGCTAAAACCCAAAAAGCTTGCTAAAAAAAATTTCCTATCAAGCTTGGATATAACCACTGAAGAAGTTTTGCATATTTTAGAGCTTGCTAGTGATTTTAAAAACAAAAAAATAAATATTGATCTTGGTAATAAAGTTTTAGGTTTAATTTTTGATAAGTCTTCAACACGTACGAGAGTTAGTTTTCAAGTTGCGATGTCTAAACTAGGTGGAACAACTATTGACCTTAATCCTACAACATCACAAATAGGAAGAGGAGAGCTAATTAAAGATACTGCAAGAGTTCTGAGTAGATATTGCGATATTATTGCAATTAGAACGTTTGATCATTCAGATTTGGAAGAATATGCAAAATGGTCTACTAAGCCAGTTATAAATGCGCTTACAGATTTAGAACATCCATGCCAGGCCTTAGCTGATTTTTTAACAATCAAAGAGGAATTTCTTGATTTTAGAGATGTTATTTTAACATTTGTAGGTGATGGTAATAATGTCGCAAATTCACTTATTTTATGTGGAGCATTACTAGGAGTAGAAGTTAGAATTGCATGCCCTAGAGGCTATGAACCTAACTCAGTGGTTATTAAAAAAGCTTACGAAATATATAAAAATAAAAATTTATTAAAAATTACTAATGATCTTAATCAAGCTGTTTTAGGTGCAAACGTTCTTTATACAGATGTTTGGTCATCTATGGGGGAAGAAAATAAAAAGGCAGAGAAAGATAAAGATTTTAATGGATTTACTCTTAATAATGATTTAGTAAGCAAGGCTGAAAAAGATGCAATTGTCCTTCATTGTCTCCCAGCATACAGATCTAAAGAGATAACTGATGAAGTATTTGAAAGTAAAAAAAATAGAATTTTTAAACAAGCAGAAAATAGGCTGCATGCTCAACAAGCTCTCCTCTCATGCCTTCTTTCATGAAAAGATTGCTATTTACCTTTTTAATAGGTACAAATGTATTAGAGTACAAATGTTTTTATGGCAACTTTTGAGGGCAATAATCTTACGGATGCTCAAAATGAGCTTTATGCATGGATAAAGGACTACATGAGAGACTTCCAACACAGTCCTTCGATTAGGCAAATGATGAAAGCCATGGGTCTTAAATCTCCCGCTCCAATTCAAAGTCGTTTAAAACACTTACAAGAAAAAGGATATATATCTTGGCAAGAAGGCAAAGCTAGAACTATGCAAATTGTTGATCAAATTATAGAAGGGGTCCCAATAATGGGTTCAGTCGCAGCTGGTGGCTTAATTGAAACTTATTCAGATGTTCAGGAGAATTTAGATATTTCTGATGTTTTAAAAAAGAAAAATGTTTTTGCTCTTACAGTGAATGGAGATTCCATGATAGATGCATGTATTGCAGATGGAGATATGGTTTTGATGGAGCCAATTAAAGATTCATGCACTCTAAGGAATGGAACAATTGTAAGTGCGATGGTAGCTGGTTCGGGAACAACTTTGAAATACTTTTTTAAAAGGAATGGAAAAGTTTTCTTGGAAGCTGCTAATGTTTCATACGATCCAATTGTTCTTAATCCTGAAGAAGTTGTTTTGCAAGGCAAACTTTTAGCTGTTTGGAGAAAACTATAAAAATTTTAAAGTTTAATAACTTTTAATCAATATAATGAAAATTATTTATTTTTCTGGGAAATATTGTTAATTACAAATCCATGATCTTTGAAATACACTTTTAAAGTATCAATAATTTTGCTTACAGGAATAATAGCTAACTCAGTTGCATGATTAGAAGGAATTGATGATTTGGGTTTTGGATAAAGGTTAACTGATCCATATTTATATCCTCTTATGGGAGAATCTGGCATCATCATTATGTCAGATGTGTTTGTTTTGAATTCTTCAGAATCCCAAAAATATCCTCCTCCAAAGTCAACTCCGTATAGATTTATTTTTTTAAATCCACCTAGATAAGCCAAAAAAATAGCAGTTATTGTTGAAGAAGAAGACTGACAAATAAACTTATTTTTATTATTTAAACTTTGTTTAATAAAAAAACGCAATTGCTTTTCTGAAATAATTGGAATAGAAGCTTCATAAAGATATTTACTAGTCAGTGAATATTTTTGATCTAATGGCAAAGAATTAAATTTACTGGATAGATTTTTCATGATCAAGTGATTCATGAATTTTGATCTTTTAGAGTAAATCTCTCTTACTTTTGGAAGGATTTTATAATGCTGCTTTCCGCACCATTCAGTAAAGTAAATGTCGTGATAGATAGGGAGAAGGCAGGAAAAATTGCCACCTATAATAACATCATTATTTCCAAGTTTATTAATAGCTTTCAAAGCAGATTTTCCTGAACCTATAAAATTAAGTTCATCAGTTTTTTTATTTATTCTTAAATCATTAAGTGTATTTATTATATGCTTGCGATTTATTGACGAAGTTCTTTTGTTTAATTTCCTTAGTAAAAAGTGCTTAGATGTTGAATTGATTAAATTTTTACTATAAATCATATATGAATAGATTTCCTTTAATTTAAAACATACTTCTTTTAAATATATTTTTGTTGCTTCTAATTTACCTTTATATCCTGGTTCTATCCAGCGAGCATAATTTTTCTTTGAGGTTAAAATATTCAAAATTATTGTATATCTATTTTCTAATTTATTGCCTTGATATGAATGTCTTGTCTTGCCTTCTATTCTTGAGAAGGCAAGATATCTATTTGGTCTCCAATCGACTAATTTGTCTGGTTTATTCGATTTTGGAAGATAGAGATATGTACCAATGTTATTCTGTGGGCTTAGATAAATTACTATGCTTAGTAACTTTTCCGATGAGTCGTCGTGTATAGGGTAAGTGATATTTTTATCAGTTCTACTTACTTGAAAAGAAAAAGTGTCAAATAAATTAATCTTATTAGGCGAAATTATTTTCAAATGATTCAACATCTTTGGGACATATCGCGAATAAAAATCAAGAAGTTCTTTATTAGACAATATTGATGATTCTCTTATAACCTTTTTGTCTGGGAAACTAATTCTAGCTTGATTATAAATAACACCACTTTTGTTATTTTCAAATTTAGAATTGTCTATTAACTTACGAAGTCGATTTTTGATTTTCACAAAATCTTCGTTTTTTAGGAAATTGTCCTCTACAATATGTTTGAATGGATACTGTTCTATTTTGAACATAGATTCAAAATTCTTGATTAAACATTTTTATTGTTTTTTATTTTAGTGTTTAATCATCATAATTTTAAAATTAAGTCAAATATTACTAATATTATTTTTAACTTGTTTTTAAATCTCAGTAAAGATATTTAAATTTAATAGCGAAATCTTTTAAGTATAATATCAAAAATATTCGAACTTTAAGAAAGTGATTAATGCTGAAAATAAGAAAGAAATTTTTAAAAAAAGGTGCTCTTATTTAAAACTTATTTGTATGGATGTCGATGGTGTACTTACCGATGGAAGTATTTATATTGATGATAATGGGAACCAATCAATTAAATTTGATGTGAAGGATGGTATGGCAATTAGGCTATTGCAAAAATATAATTTTAAAATTGCTTGGATATCTGGAGGTGATAGACAAGCCATAATAAAAAGAGCTCAATCATTAGATGTTCATTATGTAAAAACTAAAGTAAAAAATAAATTACTTGCTATTAAGGAAATTCAAGAAGAGTTGAATTTAAGTAAATTAGAAACTGTATTTTTAGGAGATGATATAAACGATCTGCCAGTTATCCCCTTAGTAGGAATGTTTCTGACGCCCTCTGATGCTCATTATGCTTGTAAGGACAAAGCCTGTTGGGTGGGTTTGAAACCAGGAGGGAAAGGTTTTGTGAGAGAATTTACAGATAAATTGCTTACTTCTTTACAAATTAATCCTTTAGAACCATTTGAAACTTCTAATTAATAAATTAGAAAATCATATTTAGACTTTATTAAGTGATGTTTTACTTAGTAATGCTTCTTATAATATATTTTTAAATAATCATTAATTAAATCAATATATATTTAAATGAAGGAAATTAATGTAGGTTATGGAAATGTTAAAAAAGTTTGTATAGGAGAAAACAAACCTTTAGTTTTTATTGGTGGTCCTTGTGCAATTGAATCTAAAGAACATAGTTTTAAGATGGCCAATTTGATAGACAAAATATGCTCAAAATTAAAAATTCCCTGGATTTTTAAGTCCTGTTATGACAAGGATTGCCGTTCAGCGCCCGATAGCTTTCATGGTGTAGGTATAGAAGGAGGTCTAAAAATACTTAGTGAAGTTAGAGAAGAATTTAATATACCAGTAATTTCTGATTTTTCTGAAGTGGAATGGGCTAAAGATACTGGCAAAGTTTGTGATTTTGTCCAAGTCCCAGCTTATTTATGCAGACAAACTTCAATTCTGAGAGCAGCGGCTGAAACAGGAAGACCTATTCATCTAAAAAAAGGCCAATTTATGAGTCCATGGAATATGAAAAATTCTGTTAGAAAATTAGAGTCTTTTGGATGCAATGAGATTTTGTTGGCTGATAGGGGTACATTTTTTGGATACAATCAACTCGTGAATGACATGACTTGTTTGCCAATAATGAAATCAACAGGTTATCCTGTATGTTTTGACGCTACGCACTCAATTCAATTGCCAACATCTATGGGAAATATTTCTGGTGGTCAAAGAGAGTATATTCCTAACCTAGTGAGAGCCGCTGCAGCTTGCGGAATTAATGCATTATTTATGGAAGTTCATGATGATCCTCCAAAAGCATTATCAGATTCTAATACTGTTCTTGACTTAGAATATTTAGAGGTTATTTTGACACATGCAAAGGCATTTCATAATTTAAAAATGGAACTTCAAAATATTTATGGTGAAGATAATGTTCACAAAAGATAATAATATCCTTGTAAAAGATATTATGCTTAATCTTGAAAGTTTTCCCATAGTTCAAGAGAAACTTATTTTAAAAGAAACTCTTGAGAAAATGAATCAATTCAAACTTGGTATAGCGTGTATTGTAAATCCAAAAAATGTTCTAACTGGAGTTTTTACAGATGGAGATTTTCGTAGATTGCTTTTGAAAGAGCAAAAACCATTAGGTCAATTATTTATGGAAGATACGATAGATGTTTCTAGAAAAAAATTCATATCAATTGATCCTTCAGAAAAACTTACAAGGGCGTTTGATTTAATGGAAAGTAAGAAAATATGGGATTTACCAGTTACTGATGTTAACTGTAAAATTATTGGACTTGTTCATTTACATCCTGTCGTCAAAGCTCTAATATAAAATTCTTAAAGTTTTTTTAAATATATTTAATGGCGGTTAATTTAAAAAATTTAAAAATAAAGTTACGAAATAGAGAAAGAATTTTTGCGGGATGGATTTCGTTTGATCATCCAGGCATTACAGAAATTTTTTCAATGATTGGATTAGATTTTATAGGAATTGATATGGAGCATGCACCAATTAGTCTGGATTCTGCGCAATCCTTGATGGCCAGAGCTCAAGCTTATGGAACAGCATGTCTACCAAGACCAGTTTCTCATAGTAATGATTTTTTTAAACCACTTTTAGATTCTGGTGCTGATGGATTAATTGTTCAAATGATAAATAGTAATTCTGATGTAGAAAAAATACTGAGTTATCTAAAGTTTCCTCCTTTAGGTAGAAGAACATACGGTGTTAACAGGGCTCATGGCTATGGACTTGCATTTGATGAGTATTTAGAAGCTTGGAATGCAAATTCAATATTTATTGCTCAGATTGAATCTAAAGAAGGCGTTGATAATATTAATGAGATTGTATCTAATGATGATCTTGACGGGATTATGATTGGACCATATGACCTCTCTGGTTCTTATGGTTTTCCTGGTCAAGTTGATCACCCAATTGTTTTAGACGCTTGTAAAAAAATTGTTGAAGCTTGTCAAAAGCATAATAAAAGTTGTGGGACTCAGGTATCAGTAGTTGAAAGTAATACTATAAATAAGTTATTTAACGATGGTTATACATTTATTATTTTGTCTTCAGATTTGTTTATTCTTAGAAATTGGGCTCTAGATATGAAAAGAATTATATTGTCTAATAAATAATAAGGATTTATGGAAGTAAAAAATTTTCTGGATAAAACATTTGGATTAAATGGAAAAGTAGCGGTTGTTATAGGTGGAGGAGGATATCTTTGTAGCAAAATGGCGGAGGGACTTGCAAATGCAGGCGCTGAACTAGCGATTTTAGATTTAAGACCTGCAAACGCGGAACTAAAAACTAAAGAAATAGAAACAATCACAAGTAAAAAATTTTTTTCATATGGAATTGATGTTTGTGATAAGAAAAGTATTGAAGAAGCATATAAAAAGATTATTGAAAGATATGATTCAGTAGACATTTTAATTAATGGAGCAGGTATAAATGATCCAACTCCTTTTTTTAAAATAGAAAAAGAGAAATGGAATGATGTTTTATCTTCGCAGGTTACTGGAACTATGCTTTGTTGCCAAGTATTTGGTGTTCATATGGTAGAGAAGGGAAACGGTTCTATTATTAATATTTCATCTGCTTCAGCTGGACCTCCCTTATCGAAAGCGTTTGCTTATTCAGTTGCAAAAGCAGGGATAAAAAATCTAACTATGAATCTTGCTAGAGAGTGGGCTCCCTACGGAGTCAGAGTTAATGCAATAAGGCCAGGGTTTTTCCCCACAGAATGGAATAAAAGAAATTTCATAACACCACAAAGAGAGAGTGATATTCTTAACCATACACCTATGAATAGATACGGTATTCCAGATGAATTAATTGGATGCTCTATATGGTTGGCTTCTGAATCTTCCTCTTTTGTTACGGGAGCAGAAATCGCAATTGATGGTGGTTTTTCTTGTATGACGATATAGATATGAACAAAAATAAAAATGCAATAATTACTGGAGGTAATAAAGGAATAGGATTAGCAATTACTAAGCATTTGCTAAACAATGGATTTTCTGTTGTCGTTGGTGGAAGGAGCGAATTAATTTTTGACGGTAATACTGATAATTTGATTTTTGTTAAGGGAGATGTTTCAGATCCTAAGTTCCATGATTTATTAGTAAAAACTTCTCTAAAAAATTTTAATTGTATTGATTTATATGTGAACAATGCAGGTTTTTCTGAATGGCGCTCAATTGAAAATATTTCTGAATCTTTCATTCAAAGGATTTTTGAAGTTAACTTATTTGGGGCTTTTTGGGGTTGTCAGTCTGCGGCTCCTTTTTTAGAAAAAGGCTCTTCTATAGTTAATATTTCAAGTATTGCTGGCAAAAGGGGGAGTTCAAATAATAGCGCTTACGTTGCGACTAAATTTGGGATGAATGGATTGACTCAGTCATTAGCAAAAGAACTAGGCCCAAAAGGAATAAGAGTGAATGCTATTTGCCCTGTCCTTGTAAAAACTGAAGGCTTAATGAAGGCGCTAAATGAAAAGTCTGCACCAGGATTCCCAGATCCAGACGATTTTTTAAATAAGTTCAGAAACTCACAATCAGCGTTAGGAAGACTGCCAATTGCAGATGAAGTTGCAAAAATGGTCTTGTTTTTAGCTTCAGCAGAATCATCTGCAATTACAGGTCAATGTATAAATTTAGATTGTGGTGTTTTCCCTCAATGAAGATTGTTGCTCTCATTCCTGCACATTTAGCGTCTGTGAGACTAGAAGAAAAAGTACTTTTAAAATTTTATGGACTTGAAATGATTGAGCATGTGAGAAGAAGGGCTTTATTATCGGGTGTCTTTGATAGAGTAATTGTTGCTACAGGTGACGAGAAAATTGCATCTATAGTTAATTCATGTAATGGCGAAGTTATAAGAACAAAAAATAATCATATCTCTGGGACATCTCGAGTGGCTGAAGCAGTTGAAGAAATAGAAGCTTCTCATGTTGTAATAATTCAAGGAGATGAACCATTAATGTTGCCAGAACATCTAGAGTCTATGGTAAAAGCTATAAAGGAAAATCCCAATTTAGATAGTTGGAATGCAACATCCAAACTTTTAAATAATGAAGATTTAAATAAACATTCTTTTGTTAAATGTGCAGTAGGTGATAAGAATAAAATTCTTTTTTGCTTTAGAAGATCTCCTTCCTTTTTAGAAGATATAAATAGTCTGGGTTACATCAGAAAAATTCTAGGTTTAATAGCATTTAAGAGGGAAGTGTTACTAACTCTATGCAAATTAAAACAAACTAATTTAGAAATAAGTGAATCAATTGAGCAGTTGAAGACTATTTCTTATGGTTATGATTTATTTTCTGTTAATGTTGAACCTACTTTGCCATCAGTTAATGAACCAGGCGATCAAGATAAAGTTTATAAATATATTGAAGAGAATATTATTCAACAAAAATTAATTAAAAAGGTACTTAATTATTAATTAAATGTTTTTGGTTTCAATCATTTATAAAAGTAATTTATATCAAATTAAGTGTATATAAATTTAAATCTTTGGATTAATTTTAGTACTGGTAAACAAGCAAAAGCGTAAAAAGGATTGAAATTATTGTAAGTAGTATTTGACACTCCAAAGCCATCAATATTTTTAATATGGGATTCATCTAAATATGTTCCAAAAATCTTGTCCCAGAAAGGGAATCTTTGTCCAAAGTTTTTATCAAAATGTTCTATATTATTTGAATGATGGATCCAATGAAGAGAAGGGCTCATGTAAATATAAGATAAAGGTTTTGGGAAAATTACACAAATAGAACTATGACCAACCATGTCGCAAAATTTTTCAAAAGTCAACAAAACAATGGTTATCAATAGAGGTAGAAAATGTCCCTGTATAAGGCTTTCATTAATCAATAAAGCAGATATAGTTGATAAAGGAAATACTATTGGTGAGGTTAAAGCTCCCTCAAGTAATGAGGCCCTATCTTTGTTGAAAATAGTCATCTCAGTTGCAGAATGATGAAATTCATGCTGGTCCCAAATTATTGGAATACGATGAGCAATTCTATGTGACCAATAGGCCGCTAGATCTCCAATCAAAAACCCTATAATAATAAAAATAATACTGAACTCTGAGATATTGGTTGGAACTAATTTCTCTACAATTGTATGAAACCAATTTGATAAAAAAGAACCGAATCTAGATATACCTAGGGTTAAGAAACCAACTATAAGTGGTAATTCTTTAAGAACAAAATATAAAGAAAAATAAATAATATCAGCAAAATTATAACCTTCGGATTTAACTAACCTCCCAACGCTTGTATTTCTAAGGTTTTTATTAATATTTGGGAAATTAATTAAAATTTCCCATATACAAATAAATAGAAATGGTATAACGTTTATCGAAAAAATGAACAAAAGTTTAGACTGTATACTATTATCACCACTTTTATATTGAAAATAATTGAAAATTTTTGAGTTTAATATATCAGCTAAGTCTGGGAAGAATTGAGAATCTATAGAAAAAGCAAACAGAACAAATATTGTTAAGACTATTATCCATGAAAAGTCTTTTGAGGCAAATAAATACGATTTTTTAAATTGATTTGAACTTTTCATTAATTCAATTCTTCTTCTATATAGATATATTAACGAAATTTATAATTTAATTATGGTAATTTTTTTGTTAATTTTAATTTTTTACCGAATCAACTTATTCAAAATAAACATCATATCTAATATATTTGCCATTTTTAATTGGTCTTCAGCAAAAATACTCTAAGAATTTCTAATTATGAAAGCTTGGATTGGGAACCTAAATGGCATGGAAATCAGTTAAATGATTATAAAAACATTAAATAAATTTTTTTCTTTAAGTGGAGATTTAAAGTCAAAAAAATTATAAAGATTTGAATTAAATAAAGCAAAATAAAAAATATATAATAAAAATCTTAAAATTGTTTAAATAATAAAATTAGACTATCTAAAACAATAATTTAAAAATTAATAAAATTTTTGATTTTCCTAAAAGGAGACTTGTTTTCAAAAATGGATATTTTCATATATTTTTAATATGAATTATTTTTGACTATTGATTATAAATTTTAAGATCTTTAAATATTTTTTTTCTATTTATTATTAAATAATAAAATAAATAGTCAGTTTTTAATTCTTGTGTTTTGAAAATTTAAGTATATAAAACTACATAATATCAAAATTCATCTTTATCAATTATTTTTTTTATTTTCTTTAAATCAATCAAACATTCATTAGGGAAACTAATATTTGTTGATCTAGAGAATTTTTCTGTATTTAATAAAAAGCTTCTAAGATGACAATCATTATTTTTTATCTTTACTTCTTTAGTTGATAATTTTTTAATAGATTCAATTATATCATTTAATTTTGTACTTTCTTTAGATCCAATATTAAATGTTCCAAATAATTTTTTATTTACTGATAAAGAAATTGCATTTAATACTTGCTTTATAGAAATAAAATTAACATAAGAATTTTTAGAATTATAAAGTTCTATTTCATTTCCTGATTTCAACAAAATAAGCCATTTACATAGAACTCCTTGCCAAGAGTCTTTAGAAATATAACCATAAATTGAAGATATTCGGAGAATTAATAAATTATTATTAAGTTCTTTTTTTAAATAATTTTCAGCTATTAATTTTTCATATCCATATCTAGAATATGGAACAGGTTCATCACTTTCTTGTGAAGGTAATTGGGAATTCTGATCATATATTCCTCCTGCACTAGAAGCAAAAATAACTTGTTCTGGACTGACTAATAAACAAATTTTTATAAAATTTAAAATAATATTATTATTTTCGGTGCATAAGGAATCATAATTTCCAATGCCCTTAATATTTTCTTTATTATGCCAAGAAAAAAGCATAAATATAGTTTTATTATATTTTAAATTATTTATTATTTCCAAACTTAAAGTTTTAATTATTTCATTCTCATGAAACTCACTTAAATTAAAATTTATAGATTTTTTAATTTTATTTCTTTGAATTAAATTTCCCTTTTTAGAAATTAATATTAAACATTCTTTATTTATGCAACTACTAACAAAATTACTTCCAATAAAAGAATTTGATCCAAAAATAACATAATTAATCATTATGATTTTTTCTAAATTTCCATAAACTTACCGAGATTTTTAACATACCATTCTACAGTTATTTTAATACCCTCCTTAAAGGTGAATTTAGGCTCCCAACCTAATTCATTTTTAATTTTTGAAGAGTCTATTGCATATCTTTTATCATGGCCTAATCTGTCAGGTACAAATTCAATTAATTTCTCAAAGGTAATATTCTTTGCGTTTAATTTATTAATTTCATTGCAGATAATTTCAACTAATTTAATATTACTTATTTCATTATTTCCTCCAATACAATAAGTATTTCCTAATTCTCCTTTCTCTAGGACAAGTAAAATAGCATTTATGTGATCATCAACAAATAACCAGTCTCTTATATTTGTACCATCTCCATATATGGGTATTTTTTGATTTTTAATTATATTACCAATGACCACTGGTATTAATTTTTCTGGGAACTGCCAAGGGCCATAATTATTAGAGCAATTAGTCTTAATAACTGGGATACTATATGTATTTCCCCAAGCACTAACTAAATGATCGCTAGATGCTTTAGAAGCAGAATAAGGCGATCTAGGATCATAAGATGTTTTTTCAGAAAAAAAACCATCTTTTCCAAGTGATCCATAAACTTCATCTGTACTTATATGCAAAAATTTAAAATTTTTTCTTTTTTTACTATCGTATAAATTTAGTAAATTTCTAATCGATTCAAGAAGATTAAAAGTACCTAATATATTACTTTCTATAAATATTTCAGGATTTAATATTGATTTATCAACATGACTTTCTGCCGCAAAATGTACTATTAAATCAGGTTGAATATTTGGTAATAGTTCTTTAATTTTATTTTTATCAACAAGATCTAAATTAATAAATTTATAATTAGAGTTGTTTTTAATTCCTGTAACTCTATTAAGATCGCTCGCATAACCTAATTTATCCAAATTAAAAATAATTGCTTGACTACCCTTCAAAAGAGAATTAATAAAATGACTTGCAATAAAACCTGCTCCACCAGTAACTAGAATTTTTTTATTGTTATAGTATTTTCTATTAAAAGAAATCATTACTATTTAAATATCCTATAAAATTTTACCTTCTAGAAGCTTAATTAAATATTCTCCATAGCTACTTTTATTTAAATCTTTTGATAGATTCTCAAGCTGTTGGTCAGTTATCCATTTATTACGCCAGGCTATTTCTTCAGGACTGCCTATCTTCAAACCTTGTCTATTTTCAATAGTTTTAATAAAACTAGAAGCTTCATGAAGAGATTCATGTGTGCCGGTATCTAACCAAGCCATTCCCCTACTCATAAGTTTTACATTTAAAAGATTATCATCTAGATAAGATTTATTTAAATCTGTAATTTCTAATTCTCCTCTTTGAGAAGGTTTTAGTCTACTTGATCTTTCGACAACTGTTGAATCATAAAAATAAATACCAGTTACTACATAATTACTTTTTGGGTTTTTAGGTTTCTCAACAATATTTATTACTTTTTTTTCAGAGTTGAATTCAACGACTCCATATCTTTCAGGATCACTTACAGGACAAGCAAGGATTGAAGCACCTTCTTTGTTTGATAAATCCTTAAGCATACTAGGCAGTTGGTCCCCATAAAAAAGATTATCTCCAAGTATGAGTACAACCGAATTATCTTTTATAAAATCTTTTCCGATTAAGAAAGATTCTGCCAAACCATTTGGTTGCTCTTGTATTTGATAAGCAATTTTAATTCCCCATTGATTGCCATTTTTAAGTAATTTTTGATAAAGTTCAAAATCATAAATAGTTGTAATTACTAAAACTTCTCTTACCCCCATTAGCATAAGTGTGCTAAGTGGATAGTAAATCATTGGTTTATCATAGATAGGTAATAGCTGTTTGTTAACAACTTGGGTTAGAGGATATAGTCTTGACCCAGTTCCGCCTGCGAGAATAATGCCTTTTCTATACATTCTGCAAAACTAAAAAGATAGTAATTTATTCTTTAATTAAAATACTGCTAATATAATAAAAATAGAATCATTAAATAGCTATCATAATAGTTTTAGTAATAAGTCACAATATTATTCTAAAAATATAATTATATTTAAAATAAAATATAGTTTTAAAATTTTTGAATTACAAGAGATTTAAAATAAAGATCTTTGACCACCTTTTAGTATGAATTCAAGAAATACAAAAAATATACTCATACTCATTTCAGGGAGTGGTGCACAAGGTGGAGCTGAGAAACAGCTTATCAAGCTTGCTAATAATTTAAAAAGTTATTCTTTAATAATGGTTGTATTTAATCCAAATAAAAAATTTATATCATCCCTTAAAAGTGATTCGATAGAGTTAGTTTATAATTTAGAAAATAAATTAACTTCCTTTAAAAAATTAATAGGAATTATCAAAGAAAAGGTTGGTAATACAGATAAGAAAATTATTTTTCAAGGCTGGTTGCCTAAGGGAAACTTAACAGCATATATTATTTCATTTTTTATTCACAAAAAAAGTTCAATATTCTTTTCTCATAGAAATAGCTTTTTTATTTTTCAATCAATGCAAAGTCAAATTATTATTTTCTTAACATTATTATTGCCTTTCATCACAAGAAAAAAAATAGTACATATAGCTAATTCTTATTCAATTTATAAATATAAATTTATTAGATCTATTTTAGGAAAGCGTAGATTCGTTATAAATAATGGATTTTTAATTAATAAAATAGAAGAAGAAAAACTAACATTAAGTTCGCAAAATAAGATCTTGAAATTATTGTATGTTGCAAGATTTAGTCCTGAGAAAGGTCATCTGACTTTACTGAAAGTTTTAAAAAAACTTAATTTTAAATATACTATTACTTTTGTAGGTTCAGGATGTTCTAAAAAAAATAAATTTTTGATTAAAAGTCTTTCAAAAATAAGATGTGAATATAAACTCTATGAAACCCATGATGATATTGATTCTCTTTATAGAGAAAGTAATTATACACTTTTATTTTCTAGGTCAGAAGCCTCACCAAATGTATTAGTTGAGTCAATGAGACAAGGTACACCTTGCATCACTACACCAGTTGGCAACACATTAGAAATGGTAGGAAAATATGGTTGGGTCACAAACGATTTCTCGGTTAATTCAATTATAAAAGATCTCCAAAAAGCTAATATAATTTTTTGGAACCATTCAAAATATAAAAAACTGCGCTTAAATTGTTACAGACACATATCAAAAATGTTTTCTTTAGATGAGATGATATTGAATTATGAATATCTTTATAAAAATTTCTAATACTAATAATGAAAAAATATGACTTGGTACAGCTAGTGACAAGATCAGATACTGTAGGAGGCGTTCATAATCATATTATTGATCTAGTTCTTTATACAAATTCAAAAAATTTAAATACTTTAATTCTTGTAGGAGACAGTACAGAAAAGAAATTTTTAAGAAAATTAAAAAGTTTAAAAATTGATTTTAAAATCATAAAAAATTTAAAAGTTAAAGTTGATTTTAAATATGATTTAAAGGCTTTATTAGAATTAATTTTTGTTTTGAAAAAAGTTCAACCAAAAATAATATGTATACATTCAAGCAAATCAGGAATATTAGGAAGGATCGCAGGCTTTATTTTAAAAATTCCCACAATTTTTACAATACATGGATGGTCATTTTCAATAAAAACAAATATTTTTATAAGAATTTTTTATTTTTTAATAGAATACTTTTTACAATTCATCTCTGAAGACATAATCACAGATAGTTTTAACGATAAGCAGTTAGCAAAAAAAGTGGGGTTTAAAATCTCAAGAATCACTGCTATTCCTAATTGTTCAGCATTTCCTGATCAACCATCCAAAAAGGTAAAAAATAATACAAATGATAGGATTTCTTTCTTAACTATTGCAAGACTTGACTATCAAAAAGATTACGAAAGTTTATTTCTTGGTTTATCTCAACTAACAAAGGATTTGAATTGGCAATTAGTTTATGTGGGAGATGGAATATTAAGCTCTAAAGCAAAAAAATTAGCAAAAGATTTGTCTATAGATCATAAAGTTAAGTTTGTTGGGTTTCAAATTGATTTGCAAAAATTTTATCAGGATGCTGATGTTTATATCCTTTCATCTAATTGGGAGGGATTACCTATTACTCTGCTTGACTCCATGAATTTTAGTTTGCCAATAGTTACAACTAATATTGGTGGTTGTTCCGATGTTGTTAGTCATGGTTTTAACGGCTACCTTGTTCCTATTAAAAGTCCCCAGCATATAAAATTATTTTTACAACATTTATCTGAAAACAAATCATTAAGATATGAATTTGGCACAAATTCAAAATTATTATATAAAAAATTATTTAATAAAAAATTGTTCAATAAAAAAACTTTTGAAGTATATCAGAAATATTTAATCAGAAATTAGTTATGAATATTCTTATTACTGGTTTAAATGGTCTCATAGGTATTGAGCTCTCTAAGTTAATCAATACAAATTTAATAAGATTGCCAAAAATAAAAATCTTCTCATTAATAAAATCAGAAGAGATAAATACTTTTAATTTGCCTTCATACTCGTTAGCCAATTGTCTAATAAGAGGAAATTGCAAATTAAAAGAAGACTTAATAAAAGCTTTAAAAATATCTAAACCTGATTTAATAATACATATCGCTCAAATTTTATATTCTGAAAATATTTTAGACGCCATTAATCATTTAAAAATTTCACCACATTTAATTATTGTTGGAACCACTGGAGTTTTTTCTAAATATGAAACTTGCTCTGCTAATTATAAATATTCTGAAAAATTACTTTTTGATTCAGATTTAACTTATAATTTGATAAGACCAACAATGATTTATGGAAGTCCATATGATAAAAATTTACATAAACTTGTGATTAATATAATGAGAGGATTTCCAATACCAATTTTGAATGGAGGTTCATCACTTTTTCAACCTGTCTTTTATAAAGATATATCAGCAATTATTTTTAATTTATTATTAGATTTTTACGAGAGTAATTTAACAACAAGAACATTTTGGAATTGTCCAGGACCAGATAAAATCAGCTTAAGAGATATTTGTAAAGTTATTTCTTTGACTGTAGGAAAAAATGTAAGATTTTTAGATTTACCTTATTATCCACTTTACTTAATTTCATCAACAATGGAATTTATAATGAAGAATAAATCTCCTATTAAAGGTGAGCAAATTTTAAGACTCAGGGAAGATAAAATTTACAATAGTGATATGAAAATTGCTCTTAAAGGCAAACAGCCGACAAGTTTTGAATCAGGTATTAATTATCTCTACAGTACTTTGGTTAATAAAAATCTTAATTAATAAAGATTTTTTTAATATCAATTATAGAATTTCCAAAATTTTTATAAAATATTTATATTTTTTGCTATGTTTTAAACCTGTGGGAACTATCTATTTAGGAGAAGTTTTTTAAAGATCTTTTTGAGCTTGATAAATTTAAAATTTAGATCTGATATTAAATATTCTGAGCCTAATTCTTTAATTCGAATTAATTCATCACTAATACATTTATTAGGTTTATCAGTTCTTTTAGTTAATAAAAAGTGAACCCTAGGCTGCGCGAATGATTTCTTAGATATTTCTACATTCCAATTTTTATCATAAGGATATTCACTTATTCTAATAGGTTCACCAACACTCCTTTTTTCATATCTATTAATATTTAGGAAATATCCATCTTTAACTAGATTTTTTTGAATAAATTTGAAATAAAAATTTATTGCACTCATATTCATTTCCATCATTGATCTAGTATTTATAAAAAATGAAATTTGAAAATCATCCCCAAAGTTGCACTCTGGAGGTAAGATTACTATGTCATAATTTGAAAAAACATTTGCAGGCAATCTTTTATTATCTTCAATATAGTTATCAAACAAATAAAATCTTTTATTTGGATATTTTTCTTTTAAATAAAATGAACTTGCAATATTAGCTTCAGGTAAATCGATAAGTAAAATTTTACAATTAACTTCAGCAATAATTAAAGATATAAAACTACCGTAACCTGCTCCAATTTCACAAACAATTTTTTCCTTAGAGTTTTTATTTACATTCGGCATTATTTTCAATTTGCTTATTATTTCTTTTAACCAAACAATATGAATTAAGTTGTTATAATTTACGTATTTATCTCTATGCTTATAGGTGTAATCACTATTACCTATATTACAAGACTCTAATCTTTCATACAAAAACTCATAAGAAACTTTTTTCTCTATCTCACTAAAAGTACTAAAATTAAATTCCCTTGCATCATCAAAACCTTCAGATAATTTGCTAGTTGAAAAATTTTTTGATCTAAAATTATTTAAATTTCCTTCTATGAAATTAAAATTATCATAGTAACTTTTCCAATGTTTTGACTTATGCTTAATATGATCATAATTGGTGTCTAAATTATTTTTGAATACTTTTAATATTCTCTCGAAAAAACTTTTATCCATAAGATAAGTTGAGACTAATAAATTTTAGTGTAGATTATTTGTAATATTAATACTAAAATATCAAATTTTAAATTTTAATAATGTATTCCTCGTCTCCATAAAGCATACTTAATACATTTGAATATAATTCTAATCCCTATGCTTGTCTAAAATTACATAAAATTAAACTTCGATTTTTCTTTATGATTTTTCAAGTAGGTGCGGAATTGCTTTAGAAAAGCCACAGAATGCATTCTAAAACTTGTAAATCTCTAGTTGCATTTTAATGTTCAGATTTTAATAATAAAAGGCTATAAAGTATTATAGTAATTACGGACGTTACGAAATAAATCTTTAGATTTATGTAACTGTTGTTTTGCGATAAGGGGCCATAGCTCAGCTGGTAGAGCACCTGCATGGCATGCAGGGGGTCAGCGGTTCGAGTCCGCTTGGCTCCATTAGGTTTTCTATTAATATCAAGGGTTTTCAGGTATTGTTTAGTAATAACATTACTTTTGTCAGTGCTTGTCCGCGATTGTTTTTTCAATTCTGCTCTCTAAAATGCTCTCAGAAGTGTTTTTAATTTTTGCAGTTGCCAAAACATCAATTTGGGTGACCAACGCCATAAATTTTGAATAACAATTTTCCAGATTCTTTAACTTTAATTACTTTAAATAATCTTTTATCATGAAAAAAAACATAAATATTTGTCATTTAAGCAAATAAAGGTATATAAATCGGCCTAAAAAGATGTTTTATTTTTTTTAATAAATTATAAATATTTTGGAGCAATTTTTTCCTTGAAATATTCATAATTTCAAAACTATAATTAATATTTATTATAAAATTTTAACTATAAAAATTTTTAAGGTTAATTATTTTCTCATAAATATTTAAAAATTAAATAATAAATAATTATTTTTTATTCTTTACCTTTAATAAATCTTGATCCAAATATTGCGATAAATGAGTTAGAGAGAGTAAGAACTACTAAAAGAATTATTGCCTTATATATTTGAGGTAAATTTAGACCCTGTATTAAACCTGCATATATTGATCCAGATATCACTAGAAAAAATGGAATTAAATAGGATTTTTTAGATCTTATATCTTTAAATACAATTTTTTTATAAATAAATCCTTTAAAGAAAAACATAAAAAATTGCATAATAAAATAGCTTCTTACCAAATCATTAGATAAATAAATCAGTATTAATAAGATTGATGGACCTATAATTGTATTAATAATTCCCGCAATTAATACTCTCTTTGCGATAATCAAGTCAGAATTAAGCAGACTAACTTTTTGTTTAAAAAAAAACTTTCTAAAATTAATTTTCAATTCTTTTATATGAATTGACATCAAAACTTTTATTTGAGATTTCATCATAAATCACCATTAGGGATTTCTGAATTGCATAAATAGAAATATTTAAAAGTAGCAATATTGTTGAGAATACTATAACTATGTAAGCCCAGCCAGGAACTGCTGTTGATTTAGTGAGAAAAATTGTTGTACTAAAAAGTTTTACAAGTAATGCATTAGTACTTGTAAAAATTACGAAAATAAAAAGTATTAAGGTAGAAATTGACGAGATTTTTGTAGGTAGATCGCTTAATCTCATAAACATAGACCATTTAATTCTTCTTTGATAAGAGTTTTCATTTTTTAATTTTTGGGCATAATTGCTTTTTATTGATATTTTTTTATAAGGATATGAAGACTTGTAGGCCAGCTCTAAAAGTAAGATATTCTTTCTGGCATTTCGTAAGATAGTATTTAAAGCCCTCCTAGAAAATATTATCTCCTTACGGTCTAATGGAGAGATTGGAATATTAGCAAATAGCCTAAAACTTGAATACAAAATTAAACTAGATAATTTATTCTTGAATTTTACTTGAGAATGTTTTTGTTGAAAAAGAAAAATGTCATAACTATTTTTATATAGATTTATTTCTTTTAAGATGTTGACAAAATCAGAAGGTTGATATGGATCCAAGATATATGTGTAGTCTCCATTAGCTCTGCTTATTCCAGTAAAAATTGATATATCCCAACTCTCCCAATTAGCTATTGTTAATACATAGCAAAAGTTTTTTAACTCACTATTTAGTTTCAGTTTTTTTTGAAGGTATTCTTCAATTCTTATTGGGATAACAATAATTATTTCTATATCTTTGAATAAATCAAGAAATTGGTTTTTATTATGATTTAGATAGGAGTTCAAATAATCTATAGAAGATTTACTTTCACATGGGAACAAAAATGAAGAAAAATCTTGAAGAATAATATTACTACGATTTATATCCATAAATTCTCAAATTCGTATATTGAGGATATTTTACCTGAAAAAAGTTGATAGAATCCAGGACTATCAGATAATTTATAAATATTAGTTGGTCTTGCGTCATTAATATGACTACTTTTTAGTTTTGTTTTAAAAGTAAATAAAGACCCATGATTAACTATTTTAAGATTGTTTAAAAAATAATTTCTTAGTTGTTTAAGCATTTTTTCTTTGTTGGATTTAGTAGTGAGAAGAGCATTATTTTCTTTTTCGAAATCAGAAAAATTATTGTGATGTGTATATACAACAGAAGTTAAACTATGTAGTCCTGAAAAACCATATGGCATTGTTGATATATATGGTCCATCCATAACTGTTAAAGCTTTTGAAATAAGTTCTTCACAATTAATAAATAAAATTTCAGAAAGTTGAGTAACTACTTCAATTCTTTTAAATTTAAAGATTTGGTTTATTTCATTTATTGAGGCGTAGGTAGAATTTATTAAATTTGTACACTCGACAAAAATTTCATCTTTATCAAAGTTTATCAGCTTTAACTTCCAAGTATTTACGCCTTTTTCTGCAGATTTTATAAATGTTGAATATCTTTTTTCTATTTTAGTTTGATTTAAAATATTCAAGTAAAATTCTCTAAATAGGAAAGGATCAAAACTATATTCTTGAACTTTAAATAAAGCCTCGAGTCTTTGCTTAGAAAATGGTGGAGTAATTCTTGTTTCTTTATAATCTAATCCTAAAAAGTCTGCAAAACGTACAAACTCTTCTGCATTAGTAAGACTCCCAAATCTATCAATACCATAAAAATGTGAAAATTTATTATTTATAAAATTTGAATGATCTTTAATAAATCTCTCACTAAAATCATTTGATGCTAATGCTGTAGTAACTGATCTTGGATAATGATATCCTCTATGAACTCTAGCCTGATTTACAATGCTTGCTTTTTTATAGGGAAATTTTTCTTTATCTATTAACAATACTTTGTAACCTTTTTTATTTAAATCTAAAGAGGCATAAATCCCAAATAAGCCAGCACCTACTACTATGAAATCATATTTCTCCATTTAGAAATTAAAAATAATTATTGCTTTTTTCAATTTTTCTAATATAGTCAATTGATTTTGATAATTGATTTGTGTCACTAGGACTTATTATCAATGATGATATACCCTCTCTTAAATAGATTGATCCGAGCAGAAAATCATAAATTGAATTGGGCATTGGATTAATACTATTTTTTTTAAATATACACATAATTTCTTCTTTTATAGAGTTTGGTATATTTATACCTCTTAGTTTTGTTGATAAACAAACTTCAGTATTAGATAATTTAATTCCTCCAAGGTTTATTCCATAAGCCTGATAATGAGAATTTGGAAAATATTCTTGATAGTATTTTCTCATTTTATTATTAAGAATATTCTCTTTTATTTGAATTATCCATTTATCTAAAAGTTTTTTTGAGTTTTCAAAATAAATTTCTGGATACTTAATTCCTGATAGCCCTATTTCAAAGCCATCATTGTAGGCATCTTCAAAAAACTCTATTGTTTCAAGAATATCTTTTTTATCTGATCTGTTATCCCAGTGAACCATTATGCAACTTAATGAGTCTTGTAATTTTTGAAGTATTATTTCTTTAGATAGATACAAAAAGGGCTTGCTTAATCTGCATTTTGGAGTTTTAGTATTTTCTAATGAACCAACCTTGCAAATGATATTTAATTTTATTTCCTGATTAAAATTCTTCCATTCCCTCAACCAATCAATAGATTGACCATATTGCTGTTCATCGCCTGAAATAGGATAGTTAGTGGCGACATCTATAGTTAAATAATTATTTTCTACAAAATTATCAAGTATTTTAAAAGCCCTTTTTTTTTCAATACCCCAACCCCATAGTGCTGTGCCTAAGATGATATCTTTTTTTTTATTTTGCATATTTTTTAATTTTTTTTCATCAATTTAATTTTAAGTTTTATCAAAGCTCTTAGATACTCTATTGTTAATTTAAATATTTTTACTTTAGAACTTTTATCATCCTCCCACCTAACAGAAATTTCTTTAATAGGTAAATTAAGATACTCTCCAACAATTAAAAATTCTGAACAAAATATCCATCCATGGCTTACAGCTCCATTATTCAAAATCATAGGGAGAAATTTTTTTTGCATAAATTTAAAACCTATCATCCCATCTGTTATTTTAGAAAAGAATAAAATTTTGAGAAATGAATTAAACATTCTACTAATTATCCCCCTATGCAGTTTCCTGTTTATAATTTTTGATGAAGGTAAGTATCTAGAACCATTCACAATTACATAATTTTCATAAAGTAATTTATCTAAAGCTTTTTGTAATGAATTAATGTCCGTAGCTAAATCTAAATCCATATATCCTACTATATCTGCAGTGCTAGAAGTCCAAGCTTTTTTTAGTGCTCTACCAACTCCTTTTTCTTTAGTAGAAATGAATCTAATTTTTTCATTTAATGACAATTTCTTTGCAATTTCAGTGGTCTTGTCAGTGGAACCATTATCTGCAATAACAAGTGAAACATTATAGTCAGCTAATTTTTCATTTATAAAAAATAATATTTTTAATATTTGTTTTTCTAAATGAGTCTCTTCATTTAAAACTGGTATAGCAATTTCGATTTTTCCTTTCATATAAAATTTAAGGAGAACATAACAATTTTAGATTATATTAGGTATAAGATTTTTAGTAATTATTTCAATTCTTTCTATATTGATCTCCAGACAAAGTTTCAGATAATTTTTTTTAGATATCTCTAAAAGTTAACATCAGAGATTTTCAAATAAGTTAACTGATAGTTTATAGTCCGCTATTAAAATCTTCAATAGCGATTATTAGAATTGATTTGGCGATAGCTAAAACCTCTAGAGTAATTATTAGATATATTCCTATCCTCCATACAAACTTAAAAATAATTATTTTTTTATTTTTTTATTTTTTTATTTTTTTATTTTTTATTTTTTATTTTTTATTTTTTATCTTTTATACTAAATGCTTTTAATTCTTTAGAATTAAATTTATTAGAATCTAAGCTTATATAATTTGAATCTTTATTATTAAAACAGTTTTCTATTGACCCTGATTTTTTATCTGTAAATATGATGGATATTCCTGAATCATTTATCTTTTTACAAATATCATCTTTATTTTTTGGAAGTTCAAAATCATAAAATTTTTTTAAGTTAGTCCATTTATTCTCAGTAATATGTCCAATATTTGCAGCATGTGGGAAACCATATCTACTTTCATCTAATTTCCAATGAACATACATATTAGAAATATGCAGGAAGTCTTTTCCTAGATTATTTTTTTCTCTCTGATTGATATATTTTCTAATATCATTTACTTGAATTTCCATAGGATGTATTTTTTTATAGTTTGAGAAAGACTTTGCGGAATTTTTGACTTCGAGAGAAGAAATTGCAATTAAAAATACTAAAAAAAAATTAATTGTATATTTATTAATCCTTTGAAGATTAATTATCAAAGGTAATTTTATAACTAAAAAAGATAATAAAAATGCAAGTGAAAATGAAATAAAAGGAAGAAATAATTGATAGTAATGATCCCAAAAATGCTTATTTAATATCGCTAATTCAAGAAGTAATGGGGATAAGAATCCTATAAAGAATATATCAAACCTGTAAATATCATTTTTTACTATGTTATTTTTAAAGTACTCTTTTAAAAAAGTAAATGTTGAATAAGAAGAAAAAATTAATGTTGAAGCTGAAATGGTAAATGTAGTAAATCCAAAAGGTAGATAAAAAAACTGGGCGATTATTATCGAGAATATGTTTTTGGATTGAAGAGAAGTGGAATTATGCCTTATTCCATCAATCAAAAAATTAAGATTATTTGGAAAATATGGCGTTGCGTTAAGAATAATAAAAAAAATCAAAAGTAGTATTACCCAAGATAAAAACTTTTTGCAAAAATGTACTAAAGGTTTTGTCTTATTAATTTTAGGTTTAACATTTTTAATTTTTGAATATAAATTAATATATTCATATTGTCTAAGTGGTATCCATATACCGAATAAAACTAAAGATGGAGCGTAATAAGGCCTAAATGAAATGGCTATTGATGCAAAAATCAAGGAAATAAAAAACTGTAATATCTTTGATTTCCTTTTTGATTTATATGAATAACTTAAAATCGAAGTAAATGATAATAAATAACAACTAGCAGCAAAATGGTTGATCATATGTAATGATCCACTTAAATTTGAAATGGCGAAGAGATAAAAAGAGCCACATAAGTTTGAAATAAAATTTATATTATTTAAATCTACTTTAGGACATGATTCTGGAATAATTTTTCTTAAAATATTCCTTAAAGAGAATGATGCAAATATAGAAATCAAACTTGAAAATAATGTCCAAATACTTACGCTTTTAAAATAAGCAGGTAAAGCAAAAATATATTGAACTAAAGGTAGCTTATCATGAATTTCCTTTGTATAAAGAAGCTCACCATGGAGAAGCCTAGCTCCAAAATACATTTCATGATCTGTATCCCAACTATAATTGTTACCACTTGAAAGTTCTCCTAAAAATCTTATAAAAAATATTATTAAAAAAAAGAAAGTTGCTAAATTTAAAATATTTTTATATTCATTTCGTAATTTAAATATCATTTGTTTTTATATTTTTATTAATTAATTTGAATAATGATATTTTATCATTAGTGATTAATAAAATATTTATTTTTCGGTTATTAAATGGTCAACTTTTGTAAAGTAATTTTGACAAAGGTAAATTTCCAATAGTGGTTGATTTTTTTCAATAATAAATTTAGCTATAATTGTTAGCTAGCTTGGTTCAAAAAGGTTGCCCCCTTTTTTTGAGGAATCATGCATTTTAAAAAAATTATAATTCTCTAATAATCTCTTCTCAAGTCCTTGAGCTTCATCTTAGACTTTTTCTTTATTTTGGAAAGATTGATTAATTTTAGAATTTTATTATGAAATTACTTTTTATTAGTATCTGATATAATTTTTAAAATAAAAATTTAAATAAAAATATAGAATTATGAAGTTCACAAAATCTGAAGAAGAAACAAGAGATCTATATTTAAATCATCATAAGAATTATGCAAATAATCCTGATATATTTTTGAAACATTATAAATATAGTTCAAATTGTGAAAACAATGCTTGAAGAACCGCATACAAGAATTGTTGAACCTTTAAATTTACCTAACTTGCCATTGGAAGGAGAAAAAATAATTGCAGATTTAGAATCTAAAAAAATTAAATTTCCTGATGTCATTAATAGAGCTATTGCAAAATCAGATGATGAAAAAGGTTATAAATTAATCGGAGAATTTTTTGGAAAAACGTTAAATATATTCTGGTTCTGGAAAGAATTGAAAACTAAAAATCCTGCTTATGTTCCTTATGGATTTAGACATTCTTTTGCATGGAGAGCATCAATGGAAACTATCCCAGCTATTCCATATAGAGTTTTGGCTGATTTAATGGGGCATGATTTACAAACTCATCTGCAATACTATGGAGCTTGGTCAAACAATATTGAAAATAAAAAACGTATTCAATTAGCTAATAAAAATAATGCAGAAAAGTACGCACTTGCACACGCAGAGATATGCGGTTAAATATTTTTTTAACTATGAAAACATTGATTCAACATAAAATAGGATTTAAAATTGATAATCTAATATTATAATCTACATCATGCTAATAGGTTTAATCCCTGCTCGAGGGGGTTCAAAAGGTATTAAAAGAAAAAATATCAAAGAAATTTTTGGTAAACCACTCATAGCTTGGACAATCAGACAAGCACTAGAAACAAAAACTCTTGATAGAGTGATAGTCTCAACTGACGATGATGAGATAGCAAACGTTTCAGTAGATTATGGAGCTGAAGTTCCATTCTTAAGGCCAAAAAAAATTGCATTAGATGAGAGTCCAGCAATTTCAAATATTCTGCATTTACTGGAAAAGATTCCAGAGACAAAAAAAATTTTATACCTACAACCAACATCTCCTCTTAGAGAAATTAATGATATTCTTAATATAATTGAATTACAACATAAGCATAATGCAGAATCCTGTATCTCTATATCTAAAGTCACAAAACATCCATCATGGATGTACGAGTTAAACAGTAAACAAATAATTCAACCTATTTTCAATAAAGAAAAAGTCACTAGAAGGCAAGATTTATCTGAAGTTTTTGTAATTAACGGTGCTTTATATTTAGGTAATGCAGAATTTTATAAAAGAGAAAAAAAATTTATTAATTCTGAAACTCTTGGCTATATTATGCCAAAAGAAAGATCGATCGATATTGATGATATGGATGACTGGATGTTAGCAGAATTAAAGCTTAAAATAAAATACGATAAAAATATAAATAAATGAAAAAATATAATAAGCAAAAAGTATGTATACAAGGTTTAGGTTTTGTTGGTTCTGCCATGGCAATTGCTGTATCAAATGCATTAGATCATCAAGAGAAAAATTACTTTGAAGTAGTTGGAATAGATTTAAAAAGTCCCATTGGAATTAATAGGATTAATGCATTAAATTCAGGTATGTTTCCATTTGGGAATACTGACCCAAAGTTAAATAAATTTTTAAAAAAAGCTATTAAGAATAAAAGTTTTAGAGCATCTGCAGATAATAGTGAATTTAAAAATGCTCAAATTGTCGTTGTAGATATTCATCTTGATATGCCATTTAAAAATGATGAGCCAAAATTAGAATTAGATGGCTTTAAGAAAGCTATAAATACAATTGGTAATTTCATAAACGAAAAATGTCTTGTTATTATAGAAACTACTGTTCCTCCTGGTACATGCAGTGAAATTGTTTTGCCAATACTTAGAGAATGTTTTATTAAAAGAGGATTAGATCCAAAAAAAATCAAATTAGCCCATTCCTACGAGAGAGTTATGCCTGGAGAGAAATATTATGATTCAATAATTAATTTTTGGCGCGTATATTCAGGTATTAATGAAGAATCTGCATTGGCTTGCGAAAAATTTTTAAGTAAAGTTATTAATACAAAAAAGTATCCTTTAACAAAATTATCATCAACACTTGCATCTGAAACATCCAAATTATTAGAAAACACTTATAGAACAGTCAATATTGCTTTTATTGCAGAGTGGACGAGATATGCAGAAAAAGTGGGGATAGATTTATTTGAAGTTATTCAAGCTATCCAAATAAGGCCAACTCACAAAAATATTAGATATCCGGGAATTGGGATAGGTGGATATTGTTTAACTAAAGACCCAGCATTTACTCCAGCAGCAAGTAAAGAGTTGCTTAAAGAAAATCTTGATTTCCCTTTTTCTAAACTTGCCTTGCGTGAATTATCAAAAATGCCTCTACACGCTGTAAATAGAATGAGAGAATTATTAGGAGGAAGTTTTAATAATAAAAATATACTTATTTGCGGTGTAAGTTACAGGGAAAATGTAGCTGATACAAGATATTCACCTGCTGAATTAATTTTTAAAGAGATAAAGAAAGAAGGAGGAAATATTGATTGTCATGATCCTTTAGTAAATTATTGGGATGAAGTAAAAATCAGAATAAAGAATACTTTACCAAGACCTAATACTTATGATGGCATAATTTTTACAGTGCCTCATAAACAATACAAAGAATTAGATCTCTCAAAATGGCTATCAAAACACAGAAATGCAGTTATTCTTGATGGCTTTATGATTTGGGACAAAAAAAAGCGAAATGAATTTAGGAATAATGGTGTAAAATTACAATCTGTAGGAGTTGGGAATGGATTGTGAATAAAAAAGTTCTCATAACAGGAGGGGCAGGATTTATTGGTTATTTTTTAGCATTATCTCTTTCCGAAGAAAATTTCAATGTTGTTATTTTGGACAACTTTATTAGAGGTAACAAAGATACATTACTTAAGAAATTAATTTCAAAAAAAAATGTTCAATTTATAAACGTAAATTGCATGGATTTATTATCTGTAATGCAAATAGATAAAGATTTTGATTATATAATTCATCTAGCTGCAATTATAGGTGTAAAACATGTCAATAATAATCCTTACTCCGTATTAGAAAATAATGTGGTAATGCTAAATAATATTATAAAACTTTCAAAAGCTCAGAAAAACTTATCTAAGTTATTATTTGCATCTACAAGTGAAGTATATAGTGGAACACTTGAGAACTTCGGAATGCAAATACCTACTCCTGAAAATACACCATTATCAATTAACTCTTTAACTAGGAAAAGAACAAGCTACATGTTATCTAAAATTTACGGTGAGACTATGTGTATACAATCTGGTTTGCCTTATATAATATTCAGACCTCATAATATTTATGGTCCAAGAATGGGGATGTCTCATGTAATTCCTGAACAACTAAAAAAAGCTTATGAAACAAATAATGGGGAAGTAATGTCTGTTGCATCGTCTCAACAATCGAGATGTTTTTGCTTTATCGATGATGCTATTGAAATTTTAAAAAAAATAATTATTAATGACTCTTGTATCAATAAAACATTAAATTTAGGAGTGCAGACTCCCGAGATCTCTATTGAGGAATTAATTCAAATATGTTGGAAAGTTGTTGGTAAAAAATTCATTATTAAGAAAGAGAAAAATACGATTGGCTCTCCAATGCGAAGAGCTCCTAATATGGAAAAGACTACAAAATTAATAGGTATGATAAGAGAAACTGATTTAGAAATTGGTATAAAAAAGACATATGATTGGTATCTAAATAATGTTTTTAAAACAAAAGCTTATTAAATAATTTACTTATACTTTTTAAAAATGAGAGATTTTGGGATCAAAATAACCGATATTATAAAATCTGTACTAATGAGCGAAAGAGAATTTCTTCATGAGCCAAGGTTTAATGATGAAGAAGTCAAAAACCTAAAAAAGTGTATTGAATCTACTTTCGTATCAACTGTGGGCCAATATGTAAATCAATTTGAAAATGAAATTGCAACTTACACTAAAAGTAAAAGAGCTATAGCCGTAGTTAATGGTACTTCTGCATTACACGTTGCTTTGAAATTGTCTGGAGTAGGTGAAGGCGAAGAAGTAATCTGTCCAGCTTTAACATTCGTTGCTACTGCAAATGCAATAAGTTATCTTAATGCAATTCCGCATTTTGTTGATTGCAATGAAAAAACATTAGGCATAGATCCCTTATCTTTAGGAAATTGGCTTGACAAAAACTGTGAAAAAATTGCTGGAAATTTAATTAATAAAAATACTGGGAGAAAGATTTCGGCGATTGTTCCAATGCATACTTTTGGACATCCTTCTGAAATTATTCAAATAATTGATATTGCTAAAAACTTTGGAATTCCAGTTGTTGAAGACGCTGCAGAATCTCTTGGAAGTTTTTACCATGGTCGACACACTGGTACTTTTGGTGATTTTGGAGTCCTAAGTTTCAATGGCAATAAGATTATTACTACTGGAGGTGGAGGAGTAATCCTTACAAACGATATTAACCTTGCAAATAAAGCAAAGCATATTACAAGTACAGCAAAATTGTCTCATCGATGGAGGTATATTCATGATCAAGTTGGTTACAACTACAGAATGCCAAACCTTAATGCAGCTTTAGGATGTGCGCAATTAAAAAAAATTGATGATTTTTGTAAATCAAAAAGAAATCTTTTTTTTAAATATGAAGATGCTTTTAGAAATTTTAATGGAATAAGCTTATTCAAAGAGCCACCTTTTAGCAGAAGTAATTATTGGTTACAAACTCTGATATTAGATAGGGGGTTAGAGAATGAACTGGAAAAAATTCTTGAATATACGAATGATAATGGAATCATGACAAGACCAGCTTGGGATTTACTTCCTAATCTTAAGATGTTTAAAGAATGCCCTAAAGCCCCATTACCTATTGCTCAATCGCTTTCAAATCGTATTATTAATATACCTAGCAGTGCATATTTAGTATGAGAAATATAGTTTTGCTTGGGGCTGGCGGACATTGTAAATCTTGTATTGAAATAATTGAAAACATTGGAAAATATCAAATAAAAGGAATTATTGATAAAAATAATAAAATTTTTGAAGATTTTATGGGATATAAAATACTTGGATCTGATGATCAACTTAAAGATTTAATTTCAGAAAATGATTATGGTTTGGTTTGTGTTGGTCAAATAAAATCCCCTAATATTAGGATAAAGTTATTTAATTTGCTTGAACATATGTCTATAAAGATCGCTACCATAAAATCAAAAAATTCAATTATATCCTCAAATTCAACTATAAAAAAAGGAACAATTGTTATGCATAACACCATAATAAATTCCGGAGCAGAAATAGGTTTTAATTGCATAATTAATACAGGTTCTATTGTTGAGCATGATTCAATAATTGGAGATCATTGTCATATTTCAACAGGAGCTATAGTAAACGGTAATGTTCATATTGGATCTGGAAGTTTTATAGGTAGTGGCTCTATCCTTAAACAAGGTATAAATATTGGTCAAAGAGTGATCGTTTCTGCTGGTGAAAAAGTCATGCATAACATCCCATCTAATACAATTTATAAAAGCTCATAAAATGAATTTTAAAAAAATTTCTAATACTTTTGTCATAGCAGAAGCTGGAGTTAATCATAATGGAGATATAAAATTAGCAAAAAGATTAATAAAAGAAGCAGCAAAAGCTGGAGCTGATGCTGTAAAGTTTCAAACTTTTAAAACAGAAAATATAGTTACTAGAGTTGCTGAACTTGCAGAGTATCAAAAAAAGAATTTACCGAATATTTCTTCCCAATTCGATATGCTCAAAAAATTAGAAATCGATTATGAACAACATTTAGAACTTATGCAATATGCTAATGATCAAAAGATAATGTTCATGTCAACTGGGTTCGATTTTGAAAGCAATAATATTTTAAATTCTCTTAACATGAAATTATTTAAGATACCTTCCGGTGAAATAACTAACCTTCCCTATTTACGGCAAATTGGTAGTTTTAAAAAAGACACTATCCTCTCCACTGGAATGTCGACGCTTGGTGAGATTGAAACTGCAATTGATGTTTTAATATCTAATGGTTGCAAAAAGTCCCAAATCAAAGTCCTTCATTGTAGTACTAAGTATCCAACACCTATGGAAGATGTAAATCTTCAATCTATGGTAACCATAAAAAATGCATTTGACATAGAAGTTGGTTACTCTGATCACACAATTGGAATAGAAGTTTCAATTGCAGCAGTTGCTCTTGGTGGAAGAATAATAGAAAAGCATTTAACACTAGATAGAGAAATGGAAGGGCCTGACCATAAAGCAAGTATAGAGCCAGCTGAATTTAAAAAAATGGTTAATAGCATCAGGAATATAGAAACGGCTCTAGGAAGTACTAGAAAATTCCCTAGTATAAGTGAGATTAAAACTAGGGCTATAGTTCGAAAATCTATTATTGCCTCAAGGCAAATTGAAATAGGTGAAAAGTTTAATTATGAAAATATTACTACTAAAAGACCTGGTACAGGCTTATCTCCAATGTTAATTGATGAAATAATCGGCAAGGTCTCTACAAAAAAATATAATAAAGACGATTTAATTATCCTATGAAAAAGATTTGTGTAGTTACAGGCACAAGAGCCGAATATGGATTGCTTAGATGGGTAATGGAGGAGATAAAAAAGTCAAATTTATTAACTTTAAATTTAATCGTTTGTGGTATGCACCTCTCTCCTGAATTTGGTTTGACAATTAAACAAATTGAAGATGATGATTTTAAAGTTAATAAAAAAGTAGAAATGATATTAAGTTCAGACACCCCTGCAAGTATTGCAAAGTCAATGGGTATAGGGTTAATAAGTTTTGCTGATGCCCTTGAAGATTTAAAGCCAGATCTTTTATTAGTCCTTGGAGATAGATACGAAATTTTATCAGTAACAAGTGCTGCTTTAGTCGCAAGAATACCAGTTGCACACCTTCATGGCGGGGAAGCTACAGAAGGCTCAATAGATGAAGCTATTAGACATAGCATTACAAAAATGTCCCATATTCATTTTGTAGCCTCGCATGTATATCAAAAAAGGGTGATTCAATTAGGCGAGCAGCCTGATACAGTTTTTAATGTTGGTGGCTTAGGTATTGATAATATTTTAAAACTTAATCTTCTAGATAAAAAAGAATTAGAGGAGACTCTAGATTTAAAGCTTAGAAAAAGAAACTTTCTGATCACTTTTCATCCAGTGACTTTGGAATCTAATACTAGCGAAGAACAAATGAATCAATTATTTTATTCTCTTTCTTCATTTAAGGAAACTGGTTTCATTTTTACCATGCCTAATTCAGATACTCATGGAAGAATATTATTTTCGATGATTAAGAAGTTTGCGCAAGAAAATAGAAATGCTAAATACTTCACCTCCTTAGGCCAATTAAGATATCTTTCATGCATTCAACATGTAGATTTAGTAATAGGAAACTCATCAAGCGGAATAATTGAAGTGCCTTCATTTAAAAAACCAACAATTAATATTGGAGATAGACAAAAGGGAAGAATCAAAGCAGATTCTATTATTGATTGTCATCCTGAAAAAGAATCAATTATGAATTCTATTAAAAAAGCACTTTCATATGATTTTCAAGAGTCAATAAAAAAAAACAATTAATCCATATGGTGAAGGAGGAGCAAGTACAAAAATAGTAAAGATTCTTGAAGATTATAATTTTGATAATATTATTAAAAAAAATTTTTATAACATCGATTTTTAATAAAAATCTAAATAAGTATTTTAAATTTTCTAAAAATCTACTCTAATTTTTTGTCAGATCTTGAACAATTATTAATGGAATTCTATTTTTAAATGATCAAGGTTGAATACTAATTTTGCTGATGTTGTTTTTAAAAATGGAAATTAATTTTTAGTAATTTTATTATGAAATTTCTTTGTTATTAGTATCTGATATAATTTTTAGAATTGAAATTTAAAATAAAAATATATTATTATGAAGTTCACTAAATCTGAAGAGGAAACAAGAGAACTATATTTAAATCATCATAAGAATTATGCAAATAATCCTGATATATTTTTGAAACATTATAAATATAGTTCAAGTTGTGAAAACTATTTACTTCCAGAAGGATGGTTTAAGGGCAAAAAAGTAGTAGATATTGGTTGTGGAAATAATGGAGTTTTGCAGAAAGCTTTTTATGATATGGGGTGTAGTTCAATAAGTTGCTTAGATATTGGAGATAAATGGATTAATTTTTTAAAAGAAGTTTTAAATAGTCATAAGTTAAATCTAAATGTTTTTTCTTTTCATGCAGGAAATGCTATTGAATTACCTTTTGAGACTGATACTTTTGATTTTGCAGCATGTTTTGGAGTTCTTATGGTTCTTGAAAGTTTTGAACATATTGAATTAGCTATTAAAGAAATGATGAGAGTAGTTGTACCTGGGGGAATTTGCAATGCTGACTTTGGTTATGGTAATACGGGAGTCTTAAATAGTTTTATTAATCCGGCTCTTAGAGAAGCTTATTCAGAAGATAATGAATTTGCAGATTATATAGATAATTTAGATTTAGAAGAAGTCAAAAAAGAATTTTTTAGCATTCTATCTACTGGAATTAATAAAGATAAATTAATTACAGAAGATTTGATTAATAAACTGTTAGAACTTATAACTTTAGATACAATAAATTATTTTCAAGATGAGTTACGTGTTCCAATCAAGTTAGATAATAAACTTAATGAAAAATATGTTATTGATCTTTTAAAGAAATATGGTGCCAAGAACATAAAAAGGTGCCCTGAATTTTATTATGAGAGGAAAGACTTCAGAAGATTCTTAACTCCATTTCATGTAACCAGAAATAAAAGTAAATATTCTAAATTAATGTTTGGGCCAGGCAATTTAAAATTTACTTGGACAAAATAAATTTCTTAATTATTCGATTAGAGTTTTTAATTTAATTTAAAATGGAAAATATCCTTTATATTTATAAACCTAATCATTATTAATAAAATATTGTTTGCACTTTTGATGAAAAAAATATTTTTTATCAAAAATAATCAAGAATAATCATGCTATTATATTTAAATTTTATAACATAAATAAAGCAATCTATGAATTTTGACAAATTTAAAAAACTTATTTTTGGTTCTTTACTATTAGTTATATCTCTATCTTCATCCTTATATCTCGTAAGAGAAAGAGGTTTTATTTCTAACAATATTAAAAAAGTTACACAAGGTAAAAATTACGTAACTCCAAAACTAGCTTTAAAGAGAAAGGAAGATGAACAACATAAAGTATGGGCAAAAAAAATATTGTCTGGGGGTTATATACTATTCTTTAGACATGCGGAGAGAGATAAATGGATAGATGTTCAAATGTATGATGCGCTAGAATCTGAAATTAAGGGTAATAAAGCAAATAGCTTTAGATTCGCAGAAGATGAATACTTTGAAGGCGCTGTTTGTCTTAATCAAAGAGGTAAAATTCAAGCAAAAGCAATGGGAGAGGTTGTTAAATATTCAAAACTTCCTGTTGGTTATATAGTTTCTAGTCCCAGTTGTAGAGCAAGACAAACTGCTGATTTAGTTTTTGGTGGTTTTGACGTGTTAGAGAAAAAATTTGTTCATGCAGGACCATATAATGAAGTTGGAGATAGATCTAGCTTCCTAGAGAATTATATTCTTAATCTACCTAGTTCTAAAGCTAAAAATACAATTATTTCAGCACATAATGGAGTAATTGGATACCATTTATTTCCTAAAGCTGGATTCCTTGAGGAGGGAGGTTTTTTTGTATTATCTAACAAAAACAATAAGTTAGTTATTGAACATAAGTTTCATAATTTTAATGATTTCAGTAAACAATTCTTTATTAGAAATCATGATTAGGAATTTAAGCTTTACATAATATTTGAAGTATATATTTTATCAAATTAATACCATTAAATAATAAATAAATATAATCATATGCATAATTTTTTTTAGATTTTAAACATGTTATCGTAATATTAATATTACAAAAATTAAGAATATCCTAATAATAATAAAATTGAATAATTAATGAACCTTACAAATATAACTCTTGTATGTGCAACATGTAATCGTCACAAATTACTATTAAACAATGCAGAATACTGGAATGAAGTCGGAGATATTAAAGTTATTTATGCTGATGGATCTAAAGAACCATGCTTAGAATTAATAAATAAATATGAAAACATAAAATATTTACACTTACCCGATAAAAATTTGCAAGAAAGATACAAAATTTCAGTTGATAATAGTATTACAAAATATTCTTGTATAAGTTGTGATGATGATTTTTATTTCCCTTCAGCACTTGAAGAATGTTTGCACTTTTTAGAAATGAATAATGATTATTCTGCATGTATTGGGAATGCAATTGGCTTTACAAAGATATTTGGAAAAATAGTTTTAATTCCTTATGGATCATTCAATGGAAGACATTTAAGTGACACGAAAGCCTCTGATAGGGTTATTAAGCATTTCTCAGATTATCAACCAACTCATAATTTTTCTTTAGTAAGAACAAATGTCCTTAAAAAAGTATTTTCAGTTTCGATAGATTTAGAAGTATTTGCAATTGAGGAGATATTTATTGAATTTATAATTGCTTCTTTAGGGAGATCGATAGTTCTAAATAATATATATCTGATGAGGAATAGGGGCATTCCAGCAGTCTTAACTAGCACAAATAAATCTCAAGATAGGTCTATATTAATATCAGATTGGTGGATAGGAGCTACAACAAAAGAAAAAGAAAAGGAATTCTTAGATAAGATAGTTTGTGCAAATAACAATGCCATAAATAAAAAAGATATTGTTTTAGCTTTAGAAGAGTATATTAGTAAGCCAAAAACAATTACCTTAACAAAAAGTTTATTTATAAAGTTGTTTAAAAATAATTTCAAACATTTAAAGAAATTTATTTATTTTTTCTTTATTATCAAAAATAAAGCCTATAATTTTATAAAATATTCATACTTTTTTTATTTTAATAAGAAAATTTTAAATTCCTATATTAGACAAGGTATGAGTTTAAATTTAAATGAATATAGGAGAATAGAAAAATTTATAAATAAACAGATATAGAGTTGGTTGAGTTTAGGTTTAAAACTCATAATCTGGATAAGCCTTAAATATACCTAATCTAAAAATTATAAATAGAAACGCATATTTTTCTATTATGAAAAATCTTTTAATTTTTTTATATTTGCCCAAAAGGCAAAAGGTTCGTCAATTCTTCTTTTATAAACTCCTAATTTAAGTTTTATATCAGATTTTTTTTCTATTATGATTTTCTCTAAAAAGTTTCTTACTGAAATAGGTTTCCCGCTACCTATATTAATAATTCCTTTCGCATCTGGGTTATCTGCAATTACCAAAAAAGATTTAGCAACATTCTTAATTGCTATGAAATCTCTTATTTGATCTCCAGGACTAGTTGGGAAAAATTGATCTCCCATTTTAATCGAATTCATTAACGATGGATAAAGAGAATCCGGATTTTGATTAGTGCCATATGGATAAAAAATTCTTAACCATGCAAGATCAACATTCTCAATCTTACATAGAGATTCTAATATTTGTCTTAAACAATTTTTTGCATATGCATAACAATTTAATGGCTTTGCCTCATAATCTTCTGAAAGTTTTCCATTTTGTAAACCATATTCATAGCAAGTTCCTGCAACAATAATTTTCGATAAACCTTTAGATAAAATGTATTCCATAAATAAAATTGAATCTAATAGATTTTCTGTTAAGTGAAATTTTTTATTGAAATTTGGTAAATTTTTCCATGATAAGAAAATTAACTTATCATTTTTTTTTATTTTTATATTCCCCCAACTTTTTCTGTCTTTTAAATTAAAATAAAAAACATTTCGTGTGGAAATTGTTATTTTGGAACTATAAAAAATTACATCATTTCTCCCTTTAGATTCTTTCATAATCTCTTTTCCTATGAATCCTGAGGAACCAATAATATGAATCACTTAAAATTTAATAAAATCAAATAATAACATGACATTCTAATTTATTTTGAAAAACTTTTGGTTAATGGAATAGATCAATAGGTATTATTGTTTAAAGAAAAGATAAAAAAATGACTGCGAGATATGTCAAAACACCCCTTAATGGAGTTTATGAAATTAAAAGTGATTCATACAAAGATCATAGAGGTGTTTTTACCAATACCTATAGATCCCAAGAGGATGCTTACATAAAAACATGGTCAGAAAGAAGTATTAAACAAATTAATGTAAGTTTAAGACATTCAATTGGGAATATTTGTGGGCTGCATATCCAACACTCAGAAAGAGGAGAGGCCAAACTCATAAGATGCTTGCAAGGTAAAATATGGGATGTGGCTGTTGATTTAAGAAAAGATTCACAGACTTATAAGCAATGGCATAGTATTGAGCTTAGCTCAGAAAAAGGTAATGCTATTTTAATTCCTGAAGGTTGTGCGCATGGGTACCAAGTCTTGGACTCAAATAGTCAATTAATTTATATTCATTCTGAGAGATGGATTCCAGAAAATGAGACGGGGATAAGATGGAACGATCCAAAATTGAATATTAATTGGCCTTTGCCAATAACAAAATTAAGTGAAAGAGATTTAAATCTCCCTTTTCTCTAATGAATTCTTTTTAAAAAGCCGTTTGGTGAAACACTGATTAACAATTTATTATCAAATTCTTTATCAATTAAAAATTCTTGATGCTTTGGAAGCCATTCTTCCAAAGCTGACATCGGACTATCTCCTATTCCCCATGGTCTATCATTAAAGTAATCTTTATCTTCAAAATTTTCAATTAAAGTATCAAAAACTATGCAATAACTATCTTTTGAAACTAAGTGAGTATAAGCATTTAATTCTTCAATAACATGCTTATGACTATGATTTGAATCAAGAAATACTAATATATTTTTATAATTTTTAGCGAATGAATTAACCTGAGTTATTACATCTTCTGATATTGAAGATCCTTCTATTAGATGTATTTTGTTTCTTAAAGGGTGATTATCTAAAGCTTTTCTATTATGCGATCTAATATCTATATCAATTCCTATAACTTTTGATTTTGATTCCTTTGGATTTTTACCACTCATAACATCTAGCAAACTTAATAATGAAGCTGATAAAATTAATGAGCCTCCATGCGCAACTCCTGTCTCAATAATTAAATCAGGCTTGACTTTATAAATTATTTCTTGAACAGCTACTATATCTTGAGGATATTGAATTATTGGTCTTCCAAGCCATGAGAAATTATATGAATATTTTAGTTTATGGCTTAAGTCTGTAAAATTTTTTGCTAATTCTTGAATCTCCTTATTTTTGCCTTGCAAAAGTATTCTTTCTTTTGTTTCTTTCTTAAAAGATAATAATGGATCTATTGTCACTCATTTAGAAAAACTTTTACAACTTTATTATAAATTTTGTCTATATGAAAGAGTTTTATAATAAAGTTTAAAAATTAAATAAATTCTTAAATTACTTAGTTTAAAGTAATCTAATTTAATTACTTACAAATTTACAATTTAATTCACTTTTTCACTTCTCTAAATAAGATTGTTTTAAATATAAAAAATAAATGTATCAAGCTTTTTCCAAACATGATTTTATAAAAAGGATTTACAGACCTGAAACTAGAGATTTACAAAAAGGTATAAGATGCGATAAAAACGAGAGATTAGAACTATGGAATAAAGATTTTTTTAATGATCTTTTATCAGAGATTACGCCTATAGACTTAGCTACTTATCCTGACCTTACATCTTTATATATTGATCTTGCCAAATTTGAAGAAATTAATTCCGATCAGATATTAATCTCTTCTGGTCTTGATGGTTGCATTAAATCAATATTCGAATGTTTCTCACAAAAAGGAATGAAGATTGGTCTTCCAGGGCCAACTTATGGAATGTATTATGTTTATTCAGACTGCTTTCAGACTGATATTGTAAATATTGAATATTCCTTAAAAGATTTTAAAATAAATTATGATTCGCTAATCAACACAATTGATAATGTGAATTTACTTTTTATTCCAAACCCAAATGCGCCCACAGAGGATAATTTAGATATTAAAAAATTAGAAATAATCATAAAAAAATGTTATGAGAAAGATGTTTTGATCGCAATTGACGAGGTATATCATGGATTCGGAATTGAAACTGCAAAAAAATTAATCAAGGATTATCCAAATTTACTTGTCATGAGATCTTTTTCAAAAGAATTTGGAATGCCTGGTTTAAGGCTTGGTTATATGATGGGTAAAAGCGAATTAATCAAAAGATTAAGTCAAAAAAGATTTTCATATGAGACCTCTATAATGCAATCAATTATTGCTCGGAAGTTGCTTGATAATTATGATATAACATCCAAGTATAATGAAAAGATAGTAGCTAGCAGAGATGCTTTTACTCGAAATATAAAGGAATTAGGCTTCAGGGTAAATTCAGGGTTGAGTAATTTTGTTTTAGTAGATTTTGACAGCAAGCCAAAAAAAGAGTTAATTAATAAACAATTTTTAGCCAATAAAATTTATATAAAAGATTCACTTTATGCAAATCCCAAAATAGTAAAAAATGCTTCAGATCTAGAAAATTATGGATTAATCAGCATAGGACCTTTTGAATATATGAAACCAGTTCTGAAAATATTGGAAACTACGCATTCAACAATTAAGAATATGCCATGAATTCATGTGTGTTATTCTTAATGTCAAATTGATATAATTATTTAATGGATTTTGAAGTTGGTTTTAGGGAAAGACTTAAATCCCACCTTAAAAATAACAAGGATATTTTTAAAAATGCTCGTCCCTTTCCTCATGTTGTAATTGATAACTTTCTTTCAGACGATCATGCTAAATCATTAGCAAAAACTTTCGATTTAGAGAAGATCAGAAACTCAAAACAGGGATGGACACATTACACAAATGATAATGCTGATAGACATAGACTTGAAGATGAATTTTACATGGAAGATGATCTTAAAAGTTTCGCTAGATTAACAAACTCTAGATATTTTATATTGTTTTTAGAAGAATTAACTGGTTTAAACTCATTGCTGGGTGATCCTTATTTTATGGGAGGAGGAGCAATGGCATCAGAAACAGGTGGCTATTTAAAAATGCACATTGATTATAATTGGAATGCAAAATTGCAACTTTTTAGAAATCTAAATTTTCTAATTTATTTAACTGAAGATTGGGAAAAAGAATGGGAGGGAGCCCTTGACTTACATAATGAGGAAACAGATGAAACCAAATCAGTTTACCCTTTTTTTAATAGAGTAATAATATTCCAATCTGACAGTAAATCATTTCATGGACAGCCTATTAAACTAAAGTGTCCAAAAAATAAAGCTAGAACTTTATTCTCCAGTTTTTATTATTCTAGTAAAAAATTAGGAACCGTTGAGAACGATCCACATTTTACAATATATAAACAAGAATATAGTCCATCAGCTATGTCTATAAAATTATAAATTTATTGATTTACGCTATGCAATTAGTTATTTTAGCTGGAGGATTAGGGACAAGAATTTCAGAAGAAACATATCTCAAACCAAAACCTATGGTTGAGATAGGAGATAGACCCATTCTTTGGCACATACTAAAAATTTATAGTGCTTATGGTATTAATGATTTTATAATTTGTTGTGGATACAAGGGGTATCTAATTAAAGAATATTTCGCTAATTATTTCTTGCACACCAGTGATATAACTTTTCATATGGATCAAGAAAACAGGATGGAAGTTCATCAAAGGAAAAGTGAACCGTGGAAAGTAACGCTTGTTGATACTGGAGATAGTAGTCAAACTGGTGGGAGATTAAAAAGAGTAGAAAAATTTATCAAAGAAAAGAATTTTTGTTTTACTTATGGTGATGGATTATCAAATGTTAATATCGATGAGCTTATAAAAACTCATATAAAATCTAATCAAGAAGTGACATTAACTGCAGTAAAACCTCCAGGAAGATTTGGAGCTATTAAAACCTCGGGAAACAGAATTGATAAGTTTATAGAGAAACCTGGTGGAGATAATGCTTGGATAAATGGAGGTTTTTTTGTTTGCAAGAAAAAAGTTTTAAATAGAATAACAAATGATGAGATAATCTGGGAAAGTGATACATTACCAAAAATAGCTGAAGAGGGTGGTTTATATGCTTTTAAGCATAATGGCTTTTGGCAGCCAATGGATACACTGAGAGATAAAAAATTATTAGAACAAATGTGGGATAAAGGTATTGCTCCATGGAAAATCTGGTAAAAAATTTTATAATTTGAATTAAGATGCAAAACAAAATTAACGATATATTTATCGTTGGAGCAGGAATGGTAGGCCTATGTGTTGCTCATCAATTAAAATCTAAATACCCAAAAAATAAAATAGTTTTACTTGAAAAAGAAAAAGATATTGGCATGCATTCTTCAGGCAGGAATAGTGGAGTAATACACGCTGGCATATATTATGAACCTGATTCCATAAAAGCAAAAGTTTGTATAAATGGAGGTAAAAGATTAAAAAAATTTTGTAGGGATGAAGATATTGAAATAAATGAATGCGGCAAAGTAATTGTTGCACAAGATCCTAAATTAGATTCTCAACTAGACTTTTTGTTTGAAAGAGGTAAAAAAAACGGTGCGAATATAGAAATAATTTCTCAAAAGAAATTTAGAAATTTAGTGCCATTTGGAGATGGTTCTGCGAAAAGAGCATTATGGAGTCCTGCAACTTCTGTAATTAATCCCAAGCAAGTAATAGATAAATTGAAGGCTAAATTAATCTCAATGGGAGTTGAAATAATTTTCAATTCTCAAATAGAAGCTGTCAATTTAATAACAAACGTTATTACTTTTAGAGTTAATCATGAATCGAGAAAGGCAAATTTCTCATTCCTTTTTAATTGTGCTGGACTTTACGCCGACAAAGTAGCAAAACTATTTGGAATTGCTGAGAATTTATTAATTTTCCCTTTTAAAGGTATTTATTGGAACTTAAATCCTGATTCTGATTTTGTATTTAATACAAATTTGTATCCTGTCCCTGATCTAAATGTACCCTTTCTTGGTGTTCATGTTACTCCATCTTACGATGGTAATGTTTCACTTGGACCAACTGCTATTCCCTCTCTTGGAAGAGAAAACTATAAAGGTTACGAGAAGATAGAAACTGTAAACAGTTTTAAATTTTTCTTTACTCTGGCAAAACAATTCGTAAAGAATGAGAATGGATTTAGAAAATATTCTTTAGAACAAGCCCTCCATGGAATCAAACCTTTGTTTTATAAATCAGCAAAAAAACTCATCCCGGATTTAAAAATCAATGATTTAATTCCAAGTAATAAAATTGGAATAAGACCTCAACTCTATGACATAAAAAAGGAAAGTTTGATTAAAGATTTTGTTATTAAAAATACCTCAAATTCGACTCATATACTCAATGCTATTTCCCCAGCATTTACTGCTAGTTTTGAGTTTGCTGATTTGATTATTAATCAATCCAGTATAATCGATTAAATTAAATTGCTAAATGAAAATTTTAATTACTGGAAATATGGGTTATGTTGGCCCAGTATTAGTTAATGAAATCAAAAAAAGCTTAAAAAGTTCAGAAATTATAGGATTCGATACTGGATTCTTTGGACATTGTATAACTAAAGACTACTTCCCAGAAACATTTTTAAAAAAGCAATTTTTTGGAGACATGAGAGAGTTTCCTGAAGAAATACTTGAAGATATTGATGCTGTAGTACATTTAGCAGCTATATCAAATGATCCTATTGGAAACAAATTTGAAAATCAAACAAAAGATATCAATTATGAGGCTAGTGTAGCTTTAATAAAAAAATGTATTAGGAAAGGTGTAAAAAAATTTGTTTTTGCTTCAAGTTGCAGTATTTACGGACAATCTCAAGGAAACTCTAGAACTGAGACAGATGAATTAAACCCATTGACGGCATATGCAAAATCTAAAGTATTATCTGAAAATATATTTCAAAATTTGAATAATAGTGATATAACAGTTACTTCTCTTAGATTCGCAACAGCATGTGGGATGTCAAGCAGATTGAGATTAGATTTAGTTTTAAATGATTTTGTTGCATGTGCCGTAACATCAAAAAAAATAACAGTTCTAAGTGATGGTTTACCTTGGAGACCCCTTATAAATGTTAGAGATATGGCTCAAGCAATAATGTGGGCTTTAGGTAGAGATAAGTCTAATGGAGGTAAATTCTTAGCAATAAATACTGGATTTAATAGTTGGAATTTTCAAATAAAAGATTTAGCCTATAAAGTTGCAGAAATAGTTACTGGAACAAAAGTATTTATTAATGAAAATGCACCTGCAGATAAAAGATCTTATAA